>CAIOSU010000317.1 GCA_903861055.1 uncultured bacterium | reverse complement strand
GGCAAAAGAAGTGAGAAAAGGTTGGTTGAGCGAAGGGCGTGCAACATGCACGCCCTTCGCTTTTTTATTTTTTCTCACCCCCATGCTTATGTGGTATAGTAAACCTTACGCCAACATAAGCCATTTGACCAAATATCGGCCCCCAAATAGAGGAAGCGTCAAATTCGGTACTGAAGGGCCTATCGGCAGCAATAATGGGGTTATGTTGCTTATAACCCGTTAAATTCTCGCCACCCACATATACTTCCCACTGTTTCCAGATGCGAGTGATTTGTGCATTCAGCACTACATATACTGGCGAGTAATCGCCTGATAGGTTTAGCTCACCGCTGCTGAAGCTGGATGGAAGCCTGGCACGGCCATTCATTTGGGCCGTAAAATCAAACAACCAACGCTTATTGCGGGTGGTGTAGCCAACATTGAACTGCCCAGCATGGCGCGGCGTAAACAAGCGCGCCTCCAACTTACCGTTATAAGTAGTTTTTACATCATTGAATTTGTAAGCCAACCTCAACTCTAAACCCCGTAGCACCTCCCCTATTACTTCAATTTGAAAGCTATTGGCATAAGAGCGCCCATTGAGGTTATAAAAGATAGACTTGTTGCGGTCTGCATCCAAATCGAGCACTACTTGGTTGGTAAACTCCGTGCGATAAAAGTCGACATTGACGCTGTACTCACGGTTTTTATACAGCCATTTTTGGGTAAAGCTTCCGCCAAAAGTCCAACTTTCCTCGGGCTGTAGCTTTTCGGCCACTTCAATTTGCCTAGAACTAACCAACACGTTGGTATTTTCGGCCAATATGCTGGCTACCCTATAACCCCGCCCTGCCGATGCCCGGAAGGTGGTCATCTCCTTTGGGCTATACTTTAAGTGCAGCCTTGGCGTGGCAAAAACCCCATACAGGTTGTGATAATCAACGCGCATACCTGCCAAAAGAGTAAACACGGTAAGGTGCGTATATTGATACTCGCCAAATACCCCTGGAACCAACTCACGGCGCTTAAGGTCCAAATTACTGAATTGCTCACGGTAGTCATCCAGTAAAAAGCTCGCTCCAGTCTTTAGTTGATGATTGGTATTATTGATGTTGGTCTGGAAGATAAGGTTGGAATAATAGTGGGTATTCTTTCCCTTGTAATCGTTATTACCAAAGAAACCCTGCATTTGATGGTAGGCTACTTCGTTTATCCAACCCATACTTCTATTGATGCCTTTATCAAACACACGACCTGTTTTCAAAAAGCCCTCGTACCGATTGGTGGTAAGATCCATGCCGTAATATGGCTGCTCGCTGCGCGATAGTTTAGGGTCAAATAGCTTTTGCCCACCTATGCGGCCTTCGTACAAGCCGCGAACGGCTCCTTGCACCTCCCAACCTTTGTTAAAATAAGACCAGCGGTTCATTATGTTCACTTGCTGGTTGAGCGGAATATCCAAAAAACCGTCGTGGTTCATATCTGTTCGGGTGCGGAAGGCGCTGCCATGCACCATCAATAAGGTACTCAGTTTTTTATTGAATTCATTGGCCAAGTTCAGGTTTACTTCACTCCTGCCCATATGGTTGGCATATACATTCACATGCAGCCTATCGGCTTCATCGGGTTTTTTAAGCTCAATATTTATTTGCCCAACCATGGCCTCGTAGCCATTAACTACAGTGCCCACCCCTTTGCTTATCTGCACGCTCTCTAGCCAAGTGCCGGGCAAGTGAGCCATACCATAAGTGCGCCCCAAGCCACGGATGCTCGGTATATTCTCAATCATCAGTTGGGTATAAATGCCATCCAAACCCAACATGCGGATAACCTTAGCGCCTGTAACGCCATCGGCAAAGTTTACGTCAACTGCGGCATCGGTTTCAAAGCTTTCCGAAAGGTTGCAGCAAGCAGCCTTCTTAAATTCTTTTTCTGATAGCGTAATGCTATTTATAGCACTGGTAGTGCTATAATTGGTACCACTTTTAGTAGCCTCAATGGTGGCTATATCCAGTTGTTTGGGTTTGCTTAGCAACACCTCCAGTTTATCGCCAGGTCTCACGGTAAAGGTATCGTTACTGAACCCGATATAGCTAATTACCAACTGGGTTTGTTCTGGGTACGACTCAATGCTGAAGTACCCTTCGGCATTGGTGGTGGTGCCTATGGTAGTGTTTAGCCAATATACGTTGGCACTATAAACGGGCAACTTACCCTCAGCCGCACTCTCTTGCACATAACCTTCAATAACCTGTGCCTGGGCTGCAAAGCAGCCTAATAGCATTAGGGCAGGTAAAGACATTATTCTACAACTCATCATGGTGTATATTAAAATGAAAAAACAGCCAGGTAACGACTGGCACGCTCATTTTAACATAGACTCATAATATATACACTTGCAACTGCGCTACGCGACGCTTGTTGCTGGGCGGTGGTGGGTTGTTGTATTGGGGCAACAATGCCGAAAGCTCGGAAAATGCCAAATCGATATTGGGAAGTGCTACGACGCCCATAACTGGCAATAGCGACTGTTGGTAGCTAAAATGGTCATCTGTGAGCTGGGGTATATCTAGTTGGTGGTAGCTTGCGGTTTCTTGACAACAGTTGTTCGCAGTATTAGATTCGGTTGCTGCTACTGCAACAGATGCACAGCATGCATGGTTGCTGCTTACCGCAGTGCCCGAAACAGCAAAAAAGCTTATGCCCTTTTGACCTGTAACTAAGCAAGTGTGCTCGTATATACCGATACCAATGTTGCTGGCGAGCATCAGCGCTACCAATAACAAACTACTAATGTATCTAGGTGTGGGCTTCAATTGGAATTTGAAATTTAAAATTCAAAATTTAAAATTGCCTGAAAATTATCCGTTTACTTAAAAACAATACTCATAAAATTCATCTCACAATACACTTGACATATCGCACTTTAAAAATCTTGTGTCTTGTGTCTTGTGTCCATGCAACAACGCAAACTTACCCAAAAAAGTTATGCAACATATTTGCAGATATAAAAAAGGCATCGTTTGGATGTGCCAAACGATGCCATATAACTTAAATTAACTTTTTGTTAAGCTTCTAAGTCCGATGCCTTTTTTCTGCGATCGTAGATTTTTTTTGCACCTATAGATGCGCCTATGATTAAAAGCACTGCAGCGCCACCGTCAACTGGTATGGCCAGCGGTGGAGGTGGAGGTGGAGGTGGACCAGCTAATAACTGACTCACACTCAACACGGTAAGTGCAGAAACCAAGGTGAATATTACAAGTAAATTTTTCATTCTAGTAGCTTTTAAAAGGCCTTTAGCCTCGTTCGCATTTACAAACTTACGGTTAATATAGCTTATTTCCCAGAATTAACAAAAACTTTTTCTGTTTTTGTGTCCTGTCCATTAATCAGGCGTATAAAATAATAGCCATTTACTGCATTTTCCATGCTAATTACAAAGCTACCATTTACAAATTGCAACTTGGTAGTGGCAATTACTCTTCTTCCAGTCAAGTCATACACGTCAACAGTAGAAAAATCCACCAAGTTCCTCAGCTCAATATTAATGTCAGAACCGTAAGCATAAATAGCTACTTTACCATCCAATGCATTATCCAACCCATTGGCCAATTTTTCGCTAACCGTTACTAGTTGTGTAAAGCTCTCTTGGCAAATACCATTGCTTACAACCAACTCAACCAAGTAAGTACCGGCATAAGCAAAGGTATGCACTGGGTTTGCATCGGTGCTTGTGCTACCATCGCCAAAATTCCAGCTATAGGTGCTTGCATTGGCAGTAGTGCTTGTAAAAGTTACTGCATCGCCTTCGGTTGCAGTAGCAGGAGCTGTAAAGTTTACAACTATCGGTGCTAGGCCATTTACCAAGTACAATTTGCTTACTGTGTAGCCGCTAGCGTGCACCAAGTTTAACGTATAGATGCTAGGCAAAAGGTTGCTTACGGTATAGTTTCCGTTAAAGTTGCTGTTGCTATACACAGTAACGCCATTCGCATCAACCAATTCCAATTTCCACTCGGTTGCCCCTGGTTGCTCCAAGGTAATAGTACCATCAACACCCGCACAGCTTGCATCTTCAGTAGCCACTACCATTGCAGGGTAAAAGTGTATCACAAAGCGCTCGGCGGCGTCAGTAGTGCTGGCAGTAAAAGTATAGCTGGCAGCCAAACGCAAATTGGTCATAGTGCCAAGTAAGCGGTCTTCCAAGTAAACCATCGCAGTTGGGTCAAAGGTGCTCAAATCAGCAGCAATGGTAAAGGTACCGTTAGTGCCTGCCGTAAAGTCAACTGGAACCAACTGCACTTGGTCAATGGATGGCTGTGCATAAATGCTGTAATTCAAGCTGCCATCGTTTACATACATGCTCGGCTGCTCTGGCTTGCTCATTAATTTACGGGCATCAAAGTCAGAATCGAACGCCGGGGTAAAATCGGCACCGAAAGCTACCATGGTGCGGTCGGCAAAGCCATTTCCAGTTACATCCAACGTAAGCATCTGCTCATATACCGGGGTTGTGCGCAAGTAGCGGTTGGTGCCGTTGCGTTTCATGGTGTTGGTAAAGTTCACGGTAACGCCGTTGCTCACCGCTTCTACAAAAAACGACTGCGAAGAACCTATTTCGCCGCCGCCGGTGGTGCTATTTACGGGCACATATGTGCCAGCCAACGGACCACTGGTTTGGTAAAAATAGGCCGTGCCCAATACTTTGGTATTGTTGCCACTGGCCACTGCCAACCACTCAATAGGGGCGGCATAAGGGTTGGCCAGCAAGTTCATACCCTTAGGCGACGGGCTGGTATTGTTGGTTTTGGTAAGGGCAGCCGTGGTTACAGTGCCTGTTACAAAGGTACCGGTTGCATCAATAGTGGTGCCTGCAGGGGTACGGGCCAAGAAACCTTGACCAGCAGGGGCTGCGCCGCTGGTGCGCACGTGCCAGCCCTGCAAGTTGCAGAAAGTAATGGCATTCTCGCGATAATCAAACAAACCACCGTAAGGGCTACCTGCTTGCAAATTGGTAATACTGCATGAGCTGGTGGGCAGTACTTGGCTGCCATTGGTTGCGCCATTCATAGCGGCAATGCTAAAATCAGCACCCCAATCGCTCACCTGCGCACCGCCAACTGGCGCGCCAAGGTAGAAGAACGAGCTAGCTGTGTTATTACTATAACGCTCTACGGTAATGTTGCCGCTGATAGTACCAGTATAACCAGCCGAAAATTCGTCAACCAAACCAGTGTAAGTGGCATTGCTACCTATAGTAAGGCGGCCATTGGTAGCAAAGGCTCCGGCTTTAAGGGCTAAGGTGCCAAATACTTTCTGGGTGCCACTGGTCAAGCTTACACCTGCAGTGTTGTCAATAGTTAAATATTGGAAGTTGTTGTTGCCGCTAGCGGTTTGGGCACTAGCGCCTTTAAAGGTTACGGTACCAGTACCCCAATTGGCGCTGCCATTATTGGTAAGGTCGCCATATATCTCTAGGTCGTTGGTGCTTACTGGGGAACCAGCAATAAAGTTGGCCGTAATGGTTACACTAGCGCCGGCGTTTATGGTAAGGTCGTTTACGTTGGCAGTGGTGCTCAACGCGGCATTAATAACTGGAAAACGATTGGTAGTGCTGCTCACATTGGTTATTACTACATCGTCGGTAGCAGCAGGCACCACACCACAACTCCAGTTGCCTGCAGTAAACCAGTTGTTGCTCACGGCACCTGTCCAGCTATTTTGGCAAGGCTGGGCGGTAGGTATATTAAAGTTATCAAAAGTAGCATACTCATCGGTAACAGTACCGTGGTTGAACAAAAAGCCAGAATAAGGTAAAGCACTGTTCAACAAAGCATTATTATCGGCTGAGCTGCTAGCTGCGGTGGCATAGGTAGCAGCAGTTGGGTCAGGGAAAGCAAACGCCGGTTGGGTGCCGACAGTGTTGTAAGTTGCGGTGCCGCCTGGCTCATTTACATACAGTTTCCATATTTTGGTAGCAGGTGAGTACTCAACCTTTACGTTCAATATTTCTCGGTCGGCACTGTTGGCAGTATAGCTCACAATGTCGGTAAGGTTGGCATTGTTGGTAGGGTTCATCAGGCCACCAGTGTAGCGCACAATTTTCACATAATCGGGGGTGCCACTATTACCCAATATTACGGCATATCCATTGCCGGCATCGGTTATATCGGCATCGGTGCCACCCAATACCACAGCAGTACCAAAAGTGCTGCTAGTTGATAAAAAGCCCGATGGGTTACTGCGAGTAGATGCCATGTTGAATACCCATACCAAATCAGTTTGCGCTTGGTTGAAGGTAGTGGCATACTTACCAGTCATATTAAACGATGCCGCATCGGCACCAGCCGGACTCCCACTATTGATTACCAACTTATTGTTGAAAATACCTACACGTGCTGCCGCACCTTCTACTTCGGTCCAAGCGGCAGCGCCGCCACTACTAGGTACACCAGCAGTATTGCCTGTGGTACGGTCAAAGTTATCGAATGCAGTGTACGGCGCAGTAAGCGTAGTGGCATTGCCGCTTAGCAAAGGTTTTTTATACATGGGGCCATTAACACAACCTAAGTCGTTAAATGCATAAACAAAGAAATAGTATTGGGTAGTTGGGCTTCCGCTTGCAGAAAAGGTTGTAGCGCTGGTGTTGCTTACTACCGTGCCACCGCCCAAGGTAGCGCCAAGTGCATAGCTCACGCCATTAACTGGGCCTGTACTCAGGGTGCTGCTGGCGCTTCGCAATACCAAGTAACCGTCGGCACCGCCAACTGAAGCGGTAAACGAACCATCGATGGTAGTACCTACAATGCTAGGGAAGGTAAGGTTGGTAGCTTGGTTTAGCGGGGCCACACACTGGGTTACCCCAGTACCGCTAAGGGTTACGTTACGGGTAGTAGCACCTGTGCTGGCATTGCTAATGTTGCCAGCTGCTGCACCATTGGCTGTAGGCTTAAACACTACATAAATGGTTTGGCTAGTAACGGTGCCGCTTGTTGGGGTAAAGCTGATTTGGCTAGTGCTGTATGGACCACCAGATACGGTGCTCATGGCATAGCTACCAGTAACATTTACCAGCAATGGCGCTGTAAGATCAACGCCCGAAACGGTGTATGATTGCTCGGCAGAAGTAGTATTTACATCCACATCGCCAAACGATGGCAAACTAGCAACGCTAGCAGTAATAGTTGGAGTTGGTGTGGTGCCTGTACCAGTAAGTGCTACCGATGGTGGAGTGGTTACACCAGTGCTGGTCATGGTAATGCTGGCAGGATATGAAGTAGCCACAGTAGGCTTAAATACTACATACAACGTATCGTTGGCAGCCTGCGCCGCGGTAAGGGTAATGTTGCTTGAAGTATACGGACCACCGCTGGTAGTGCTAAACTGGTAACCAGCAGGCACGCTCAATACTACGTTGTTGGTAAGGTTATAGCCAGTAAGCACAAATGATTGTTGCGTAGAGGTTGCATTAACGTTTACGTTGCCAAAAGCCAATGAAGTTGGGCTCACTACCAAGGTTGGTGGGCCTGCATCAATAAAGCCGTTGATGATAATATTGTCAACACGCCAAGTGCCTGCACTACTTGAAGCACCGTAGGCATATAGGCGGAAAGTAGTGCCTGCCGATAAGGTTGTGAAACCTGCTAATGAAGCAGTATGGGCCGGATCGGTAATGGAAGCATTGGTTGAGCCAGAAAAAATATTGGCCGCATAACTATCCTTGCTGCTGCGCAAAGCAAAACCGGTTGGGCCAGTGCCTGAAATTTGGTCTTGGAAAGAAAAATCGGTAATGGTAATGGTGTAACCAGCAGTTGGGGCAATAGTAAAATCAATATAACGAGTTAAATCAATTGTCCCTCCCGCAGTTTGCAAGTTGCCAGAGCCAAAAGCATTGGCCGCCGAAATAGCTGAAACAATACCTTGCCTATCAGCAACACCAGCATTTACGCCGGTAGGTTGTGGAGCATCGGCAGGCAAAGTTGCCTCGTTACCGGCAGCACCGGTAAAGGTATAGGTGGCAATGTTGATAGGTGCTAAAAGTGTAGTAGCACTGGTGCTTAGGGCAGGGGTTTTGTAAAGCGGACCACCAGCGCAACTTGTATTATTATAGGCAAATACAAAGAAGTAATACTGAGTGCTTGGGGTAAGGCTACTAGCGGTAAAAGTTGTGCCTGCAGCACCACTAACCACCGTACCACCGCCAAGGCTATTGCCAGCTGTGTACAATACGCCAGTGCTTGGCGAAGCAGACAAAGTACTGCTAGTGCTCGCCACTACCAAATAGGCAGTTGCACCACCCGATGCTGCGGTAAAGCTACCATCAACGCTATTTATTGCGGGTGTAAGCACCAAGCTAGTGGCTTGGTTGGGGGCAGTACATAGTGGTATGCCTGTGCCCGTTGCCGTAAAGTTCGCCGAAGCGGTAGTGCTGGTGTTGCTAATAGTTACGTTGGCTGCACCGCCAGTTGGGATAAACCGAACGTAAACCGTACCACCAGAAGTACCCAAAGTTGCAGTGCTGGCAAACGGACCACCTGCTGCACTTGAAACGGTATATTGCGCATTGTTTGACGATACCGAAACATCAGTAGTAAGGTTGCTCGCGGTAACAGTATAAGTAGTGTTGTTGGTAGAACCATTGGTAACCGTACCAAAAGCGAAGCTAGTAGGGCTTACGCCTAATGTAGGGGTAGTAGCTACGCCAGTGCCAGTTACGGTAAAGGTGTAAGGGTTCTCGTCGCTATCGTCGTTAGCGATGCTAATAACCGCGGTTCGAGTACCGCTGGTTGTTGGGCTAAATGTTACGGTAAAGGTAGTGGTACCATTGGTAACCGCTACCGTTGAGGTAGTGCTGGTTTGGTTGATGGTAAAATCGCTGGTATGACCGCTGATGGCAACTTTGTTGGGCGTACCGCTCAGGTTTAAAACCGCATCGCCGGTGTTTTCGATGGTAAAAGTAACAGCGCTTGAGCTGCTGCCTACGTTTACGCTCGGGCTATAGGTATAGGTGCCGCTGCCCGAAGACAAGCTAGTAGTGCTTTGTTTAACATTAATTTCGGGAGCGGTAGAGGGGGTGGTAGCAGGAGCCGCAGCACCCGTTAAAGCCAATGTGTTAAAACGAATATTTCCAGTACCTGAAGTAGAACCGAATACTAGTATACGAATCGTCAATTTGGTAGTGGTGGTATTACCTGGTGCAGGTATGGTTGCAGTATTAGTGCTGGATGTAGTCAAAAGATTTGTAACTGCTCCACCGGTAGCAGTTGCAAAAGTTGGAGAGGCTCCCCAACCGTAGGTTACTGTATAGTTTCTGGCAGCAGTAGTGTTGCTGCTCACAGCCGCAGAGGTTACGAATGATAGCGTAGCGTTATTAAAAGTTTGACCCGAAGCCAAAGTAACAGAAAACTCCAAATACCTACTTGCACTTGATGTAGTAGGCCAGCCAGTAGTTCTGTGTAAGTTACCTGCTGTTACAGCAGTTGTTCCTGTACCCCCAATGGTAAGATTCGATAAGGTAGGCGTTGTCAAAGCTGAAGACCTAGCAGCTGCTTGATTGGTAAAATCACTTGCGTAGTTCGCACTTGGAACAGTGGGTGTAAAATCCCAACTCACATAGTTAACCTGCCCCAAAGCAGAAAAACTCGACAAAAACAAAAATACGAAACCCAGTGCCCAGTTGGACATTAGTAGCCTTTTAGCCATAATAGGAAAATGATGTTTGTGTACAAAATGCGTCAATGTGCAGTATAAGGTGCAAAACTACACTACCGTTTTGCATTTGTCAACACTTTTTATTGCCATAACATTATGATAACAATCAATTACCGTGGCAGTTGTGATGAAAAAGAGCCGCTTCGATATATAAAATATACTTATAAAATTCAAACCGTTTTTTAATAAATTTTGTGAAATTATTGGAAGCGGCAGAAACCATGCACTTACCCGTCATTGCGGCAAACAATTAACGAGCCCCCAACAACCCGTCATTGCGAAAGCCTGACCACATTACAAAAAAACCGATAAACAAACTAGGCTTGAAGCAATCCCCTGACCGATGCGGTAAACAAACAAACCCGCACTACCCATTACGTAATAAGTGCAAGGCCAATGCTCTCCAAGCATCAGGCTCCGT
>CAIOSU010000316.1 GCA_903861055.1 uncultured bacterium | reverse complement strand
GGCATATAAGTTACTGCAGCAGCTGAAAACGACCGATAAAGATTACCTAAAACTGGCGGTGCATTATTACTACCTGAAAGGCAATTTTGCGGAAGTAATAAAGATTTCAGGGCAATTGAAACCCGAGAGCATGAAAGATAAATGGACCATATACCGAATCGGTGAGGCCCATTTTCAACAAAGGAACCTTTCGGTAGCCCAAAGCTATTTTAATAGAGCCGTGCAATTGGAGCCCTTTAACCTAGAATTGTTAAACAAAAAAGCCTCAACTTTGGCGCTAACGGGCAAAAATGCCGAGGCAAAGCTAGTGTATGAGCAGCTGCTGGCACTGTACCCCAATGCTAAAGAAGCATATACCAACCTTGCCTATTTGTACATGCTGGAGTTTAACTGGAACCAAGCAGATGCCTTATTGGGCAGCGCATTGGCCCTCGACCCCGACTATGAGCAAGCACTGGTAAACCGTACCATACTCTACATTGAGTTGAAGGAAAAAGATAAGGCCCGCGACTGGGCCAACCGATTGATGAATGTAAACCCTGCCAGTGAGAAAGGCAGACAATTATTGCAAATGATACGCAGTATATGAAAAAGTGGTTAATTGGTGTTTTATTGGCTTTAGTAGTAGTTGCGCTGATAGGTTGGCAATGCTACCGATTGGTGTACGTAAACAACCTGCAAGGCCAACCAGGACAGACCCATGTTATCCTTGTACCCACTGGCTCCGACTATGACCAACTGCTGGATAAATTGGCCGATGGGCATATAATAAACAGCGAGTCGTTTAGGAGCCTTGCAGCGGTAATGAGCCTAGATGAGCACATTAACCCCGGCAGGTATGTTTTTACCAACCCTGCTAGCAATTACGATTTAGTATGGGCGCTTCGCTCGGGTAGGCAAACGCCTGTAAAACTAACCACCCGCAAAGCCCGCAGCAAAGAAGAAGTTGCTGGTTGGATTTCGCAAAAACTGGAAGCCGATTCGTTGTCAATACTACAGTTGTTGAACGACGAACAAAAGCTAGGTGCTTTGGGCCTAAATAGCACCAATGTACTATCCGTTTTCATTCCCAATACCTTTGAGTTTTATTGGAACACCAGCGCCGATAAGTTTTTAGAGCGCATGAAGAAGGAATATGATGCCTTTTGGACCGAAACGCGGCTAAACCATGCAAAGGCAAAAGGGCTAACGCCTCTGCAAGTAATTGTGCTAGCCTCCATTGTAGAGGAAGAATCAGAGATAAAGGCCGAAAGACCCGTTATTGCAGGCTTGTACATCAATAGGCTCAATACCAACATGAAGCTGCAAGCCGACCCGACCGTTAAGTTTGCTACCCAGAATTTTGGGGCAAGGCGCGTGCTATATACCGATTTGGAATACAACTCGCCGTACAATACCTATGTGTATGTAGGCTTGCCACCAGGACCCATTTGCACACCATCCATCAATGCTATTGATGCCGTGTTGAATGCCGAGAACCACGACTACATTTATATGTGCGCCAAGCCCAACAACGAGATTGGCCACGTGTTTGCCAAAACCAATGCCCAACATATTGAAAATGCCCGCAAATACCGTAAGTGGCTAAACCAAAGGGGTATTTACCGATAAATGAAAAACCACCAATGACCTTAACAGAAAGAATAGATGCCTTTGCCAAACTTGGCGATATGGTAAACCAAGGTGGTGAAGCACTAGACGAGGCCATTTTATTAGCCTACTACCAAAACCGTTGGTTTACCACCGACAACAGCTACCACATGGTAAAAGCTGTTGGGCAAAACTACTTGAACAAGGAAAAACTAATGCATTGGTTGGCACCTTACCAAGACCGCATTGAGCAACATCAACCCAAGACCGTAGGCCTTACTTTGGCAGGCAATGTGCCGCTGGTGGGCTTTCATGATGTGTTGAGCGTTTTGATTACTGGCAACAAAGCTCAGGTAAAGTTGAGCAGTAAGGATACAGCCTTAATCATGTTCTTAATCAACAACTTATTTGCCATTGAACCACGATTTAAAGAGCAAGTTGAAGTTGTAGAAATGCTGAAAGGTTTTGGTGGTGTAATTGCCACTGGAGGCAATAACACCTCGCGCTACTTTGAGTATTACTTTGGCAAATACCCCAACATCATCCGCAAAAACCGCAGCTCGGTAGCGGTACTTACAGGTAAAGAAATCAATGCCGAATTGGCATTGCTGGGCAATGATATTTTTCAATACTACGGGCTAGGTTGTCGCAATGTATCGAAAATTTACGTGCCTATGGATTATGAGTTTAGGCCATTATTTGAGGCTTTGGAGCCTTTCGCTAAAACCATGGACCAAGACAAGTACAAAAACAACTATGATTACAACCGTACGTTGCTGCTAATGAACAACACCCAACATTTGAGCAACGATTTTATCATGTTGCGCGAACATGAGGATATTGCCTCGCCAGTAAGCACCTTGCACTACCAGTACTTCAAAAACCTCGAAGAAGTAGCTTTGGATATTAGCCTAAAACGCGCCCAGATACAATGTGTGGTAGGCCGCGCCGAAGTAGGTGCCAAAATGATACCTTTTGGGCAAGCGCAACAACCTGAGCTTTGGGATTATGCCGATGATGTAAACACCATTGAATGGCTTATTCAGTTGTAGCAATAATTTGACCTACGTTGCAACCATTAGCAACCTTCATCCGTTTAAGTGACATAATTTTAATGATTAACTACTGAACCAATTAACTAATACCTAACTTTGCCATATGGCTATTATTATAACTGACGAATGTATAAACTGCGGTGCTTGCGAACCAGAGTGCCCCAATAATGCAATATACGAAGGTGGTGTAGAGTGGAAATTATCAGATGGTACTGAACTTGGCGGCCCAGTTACGCTTATGGATGGTACCGTTGCCCAGCCCGATCAAAAATTTGCCCCCGTATCAGAAGACTACTATTACATCGTTCCTGATAAGTGCACTGAGTGTGTTGGTTTTCACGAAGAGCCTCAATGTGCTGCCGTTTGCCCAGTTGATTGTTGCGTGCCCGACCCAGATGTTCGCGAAACCGAAGAAGCCTTGCTTGCCAAGAAAGAGAAGTTGCACATTTAAGCTTTATTTCCCTCCTATTGTTTCTTTACCATTGCTGCCGCATACATCAATTGCGCTTCCATTTTTTTATTAGCTGTCTGTTAAACCTTGGCAATCAATTAACAGTCTATTTAAAAGATAACTTTTCTATTTTATTAATTTAGTTATCTTTAATACCAGCTAATCCAACAATAGTATGCCAGCTACTGCACAACGTGCCTTTATACTTGCGCTATTCGTAAGTCTTTTTGTAATGGGCTGTACCAAAAAAGAGAACGTGTACGTGCCCGACAACGAGGCACCACCCGATACGTCTGTGTCAACACTAAAGCTTGAAGCCTATATAAATAAGTGCTACATCAGCCTTCTTGGACGTAAACCTGATGATACAGAACTTTCAACAGCAGTTCAAACCCTAAGGGACAGCAGCTTAAATTCAAGTAGCCGGAAACTGATACTGAATGGTATATTGAACCAAGACGAGTTTTTGACAAAAACATACCTAAACGATGGTGCGCTTTTACTCAACACTTGGGATACGGCTTTGTACAGTTTTTATCTAGGTCAAGTGCAATCGCTCCGCCAGGACCCAAACAATGTAGCCAATTATGCAATTTATGATACCGTAATTGGTGGATTAGAAAAGCTTTTGGCCATCCCTGTTGATTTACTTAATGGCTCTATTGACATCAGTACCATGCACAACCGCATGGTAAACAATTTTATTTATGATGAGATAAACATGGGGTCAGAGAATTACGTGCGCTCTGTGTTTGATCATTTCTTGCTGCGCTACCCAACAACGTCAGAACTTACCGAAGGAGTAAAGATGGTAGATGGGTTTGAGTCTGTTATCTTTTTAAACAGCGGCGAAAGCAAGTTTGATTTCAACAATATTTTCTTCAATACCGATGCATATTACGAAGGGCAAGTGCGGTGGGCTTTTAACAGGTTCCTTTATCGAGATGCAGCAACTCAAGAACTGGCATACTACACCAACTTATATCGCCAAACTGGCAACCAAAAAATATTCTTCCGCGAACTCCTTTCAACCAATGAATATGCAGGCTTTTAAACAAAACAGCATTGGGTCATTTGGGTTACTTACGCTGTTGTTTGCGTTAGCTTTTACCTCATGCAAAAAGGAAGAGTTTTACGTGTATGAGGTAAACGATGTAAAAGTAAACCAAGAGAAAGGCG
>CAIOSU010000315.1 GCA_903861055.1 uncultured bacterium | reverse complement strand
TCTTTGGGCAAGAAAACATTTTCGCTACCCAATTTTTCATACAAATAATCACGCTCATATTTTGGCCCATCAGTAAGGCTATCGTTGGCGGCATACCAATCATGGTTTCCGGGTATAAACAGCACCGACCCTGCAAAGCCTTCCACTGCCTTCACCGATTCGTAAATTCTCGCTTCCGACACAGCCCTATTTTCATGATTTAGCGCCGGCATGCCTTCTTCGTAAATGTTATCGCCCAAAAAGATAACCATGCTGTTTTCATCGGCCTGTTTCAGATGGGTATTTAATAGTTTCAGGCTCGGCTCTTGTATTTCAAGGTTAGGCTTGCCTGCATCGCCGATAAGGAAAAACGTATAAGCCGGCTTCCCTGCTGGCTGCGCTATGCTTTGCCAACCTTTGTACTCATCATCAAAATAAGGCTTAACACTGCCACAAGCAGTAACAAATACAATAGTGGTAATGGTTAGTATCCAAAAGGCAATTCGGTTATTAATATTCATTAATCGGTTCTTTTTCATACAAACTTTCTATCTCGGCAGCATACTTTTGGTTTACCACCTTATTCTTAATTTTTAGCGTTGGCGTAAGTTCACCCGTTTCTACGGTAAAGCTAGTGGACAATATTTTAAACTTCTTTACTTTCATGTAGCTGGCCAATTTCTCATTGGCCGCCTCTATATCCGTGGCAACTTTTGCTATTACCTTTTCGTGCTTTGTAAGCTCTGCGTGCGATTTAATTTTGATGCCCTCCTCGCGGGCAAATTTAGCCAACGCATCGCTATCTAAGGTTACCAATGCGGCAATATATTTCTGGTTGTCGCCAATAATGTGCGCTGCATCAATCAACTTTCCGATTACGAGCAGGCGCTGTATAGCGGCAGGCGCCACGTTTTTGCCACCAGCGGTAATAATGAGCTGCTTTTTGCGGTCGGTTATAGTTACCCATCCTTCGGGGTCAATGGTGCCAATATCGCCAGTTTTAAAATAGCCATCAGGCGTAAATGACTCAACGGTAGCATCGGGTTTGTTATAGTATTCACTAAAAATGTTGTCTCCCTTTACTTCCAGCTCGCCATCATTGGCCATACGTATATCCACACCTGGTATAGCCTTACCCACGGTGCCAAATCGGTATTCTTCGGGACGGTTTACGGTATACGGTGCGGTGCCTTCAGTTGCCCCCCACCCTTCTATAATTAACAAGTCAAGATGGTGAAAAAAACGGGCAATCTCGGGGTTTAGCGGCGCACCGCCCGATACCATAAACTGCAACTTGCCCCCAAAGCGGTTTTTCACAGTGCTATACACCAACTTATCTGCCAACTGGTGCTTCACACCCAGCCACGCTGGCAAAGGTAACTGGGCTATTTTGTAACTGGCTGCTTCTTTGCCCACGCCCAATGCCCAATAAAAAATCTGTTTCTTTAGCCACGACGACGATTGCAGGTTCTGGCGCACACGGGCATACATTTTCTCATACACCCTAGGCACCCCTGCAATAAACTCAGGTTTCACTTCGGCAATGTTGGCAATTATAGTATCCATGCTTTCTGCATAGGCGATAGTTTTGCCCGCATATAGCAGCAAATAGTATCCGCCAATACGTTCCAAGGCATGGGCCAAAGGCAGAAAACTCAAATTCCGGTTTACGTTTAAAAATGCCTTAGGGCTGTGCACAAACAAGTTCTCAATCGTTACCAAATAGTTTTCATGCGTAAGCACTACTCCCTTTGGCGAGCCGGTGGTGCCGCTTGTGTATATAATGGTGAGCATATCGCTTCCGCTAATGCTATTGCTTATGGCCCTTATTTTAGCTTCATTACTCTTCCAATCTTTGCCCACGTTCATCAGTTCTGAGAGGGGCCTAACCCATTCATCCAATTCTACCCCGGCAGCATTAAACACATAAACCCGCTGAACGCTGGGCACCTCGTTTTGCATCAGCCGTAGCTTGTTTACCTGGGTTTTGTCTTCGGCAAATACAAATTTGGCTTCTAGGTCGTTCAGTATATAAGCCGTTTCCTCTTCCAGGGTAGTGGGGTACACTGCCGATATAATGGCACCGGCCAGCAGACCTCCCAAATCAGCATAAACCCATTCGGCGCGGGTGCCAGAGATAATAGCAATCCTATCGCGGTGCATTAGCCCCTCTTGTACCAACCCATTTGCAATGCAAAAAGCTATATCCTTTAGTTCGGAGTATGATATATGTGTGTATGCGCCTTGCAATTTGGTGAGTATTGCAGGTGCTTGGTCTAATGCATCTAGCTTAGCGAGCAGTGCAAGGTTCATGTTCCTATAGTGGTTCATGTATAGCGGGCTTTACAATAAATATAGCGGAAAGTTTAGAATTTATTGGTACGGTCTCCGGTAAGTTATGGCAGAATAGGGCAATAATGGAGATTTAATAAAAAATGCTATTGATTAATATCAGCAACAGCAATTTTCCCAATCGCTATTGCCTGCATGGTTTTTCCGTTACCTTTGTTTGCATGACGTTGCAACAGTGGTGGCTAGATGCCCGAAAACAACTTACCGGCATATACGAAGAACGAGAGGCCTCCAATATAATACAATGGTTGCTAGAAGATACCCTGAAGCTTAACAAAGTTACTTACCAACTGAGGCTGCCTAAGCCACTTACCGATAACGAACAACTGCTGCTGAACGCGCAATTGGCCAAATTGGTCAATGGCGAACCCTTGCAATACGTAACCGAGGTTGCCCATTTTTATGGCCATCAATTTAGAGTTGGCCCCGAAGTGCTGATACCCCGACCCGAAACCGAGGAGCTAGTAGCCCTAATACTTCAATCGGTACCTAAAGATGCTAATAGTACGGTGCTCGATGTGGGTACTGGCTCTGGTTGCATACCCATAAGCATAAAACATGCACGCCGCAACTGGGCCATAAATGCCATTGATGTTTCGGGTGCGGCATTGGCAGTTGCCAAATGGAATGCTACCGAGCTGGGCACTCAGATTGGTTTTGCCCAATACGATTTCTTGGATGAAAGTTCTTGGCCGCAATTGGTGCAGCCAGATGTACTGATTAGCAACCCACCGTACATTGCGCAAGATGAAAAGAACGAAATGACTAACCAAGTGCTGTTGCACGAACCTGGCATTGCACTGTTTCCGGAGGGCAACGATGTGCTTATCTTCTACAAAAAGCTGGCCGCCTACGCTGGCATATACAAACCCAAACACGTTTTCTTGGAGCTTAACCCACATTATGCCCACGAGACAGGGCAAATGTTTCTATCTGTCGGTTATCAAATAGCCATTGTGCAAGATATGCAAGGCAAGGACCGTATGCTGCACGCTACATTGATATAATCTACCTTATAAAGCATACCGATTTTCTCAGTCTGATTCTCCTAAATAAAAAAATCCCCCTCCAGCATCTGCCGAAGGGGGATTTTTTTATTGAATCGGGGCGAGCCCCAAACTATTAGAACTTAATCAACTTCGTGTTAGCCAACACTTTCTTAGCACCAGTAACAGTGATAAAGTAAGCGCCGTTGGCGTAGTTGTTCATATTCAAATGCAACGTGCCATTGGTAAACGTAACCGGAGTTTCGTAAATCACTTGACCCAATACATCAACAATACGAATCGAAACGTCTTCTGAGGCCTCAGTAGTGTTGTACTCAATAGTTACATCACCGTTAGTAGGGTTAGGATAAACATTCACAAAGTCGCCAGTAAGATCCGAAGCATCAATAATGCTATTGTCAGCAGGCTCTACTTTCAAGCTCTCGAAGAAGTAGTCGTGGTTGCTGATACCAGTGTGAACCAAGTCACGGGCAATAGCAGCATTGGTACGACGGTTATCATCAATACCTTTCAAGATGGTAATCTCGTTAGCGGTCAATTGCAAACTAGTACGGCCATCAACCAACAACTGGGTACGGATGGTTTCGATAGATTTCAAATCAGCCTGATCAGGTGTTTGAGCTTGGTAAGCCACCAAAGCATTGGCAGCGGCAGTGTAGTTACCTACCAACACATTGTAGTGGTAAGCTACCCAAGCAAGCTCGTTGGTGGTAAGTACATTGCTATTGTTTATAGCAGTGTACAACACATCCATTTCGGCAGTGTTACCATTCTCTGACAAGATGTCGATCATGCTTAACACATACTCCATACGATTTTCGGCAGTTACGGCCTCAATGTCGGTCAAGTAAGAACCTTTCAAAACATACTCATCAAAGTTCAAGGTCATTGGGTAGGTGCTTTCAATCATTTGTTGGAACAACAACAATTGGGTCAACAAACCTGCACCACGGCCACCACCTTCGTTGTTGCCAATTTGGTTACCACAAGCAGTATTGCTAGTAGTGTTACAGCTAGTGTTTACTAGCACGTTCGGGAAATTGATAACCAAGTTTGCCGAGTTACCTTGCATTTGCAAAGTAGCATTATCGCTACGTACATCCAATGCAGTGCCAAACGGAGCCAAGTAGTTGCTGATAAACGAGTTGCGACCAGCACCTGCAGGGTAGTTGGCACAAGTACCAACGCTACCGGTAAAGCCAACGCTCCATAGGCCATGTCCTTGGTAGTTGTACAAGTAGTTGTTACGAATAGTTGGAACAGTGTTCGCAACATTGCTCTGTACTTGTATAGCAGTAAAGCTGTTTCTTACACAGTTGTCGGCAAATACTACCGAAGCGGCAGTAACCGTGCCAGTAGTAACCACATAACGGATACCAAAAGTGTTGTTGTAAGCACCAATCTCAATTTGGTTGGCAGTTACACGAGCTTGCGTGAGAACGTTGCTCAAGAAGATACCACTTACACCAATGTTACTGATGATGTTCTCTTCGATATCGTAGTTTTGACCACCGATAACATACACACCGAAACGGTCTGCATCGCTAATAGTGTTGCCCAATACGTCAATGTTGCGTGAAGCTCCACCCAAACGAACACCAGTGGCAAAACCGGTAAGTTTGTTGTTAGAGATTACCAAGTTGCGAACGTTGTCTACATAAATAGCTACTTGGTTGTTATTGTTTTGCGCCAAGCTGCTGTAAGTTACTGTGTTACCTTCAACCAATACTGGGCTGCTGTTTATATCAGTAATACGAATAGGATAAACATCGAAGTAAGAACGGCGAGTAAACTCGGCTGTGTTGTTTTCGAAAGTTACCGAACCACCATTGCCTGTTAGGTCAAATGCACGGTACATGTTCGTGAATTTGTTGCCGCTAACTGTTACTGATGATGTATTTACATACACACCATAGTAAAGGTTGCTTACAGTGCCATTGGCTACGCTGTTTACGAAATCGTTTTGAGAGATAATACCGCTCAATTGAGAGTTGAACACTTTCACACCAAAGAAATCGGTTACTACGGCGCCAGCGGCATCCAAGTATTCCGGACGATCTTCGTTGCTTACAAAAGTGTTGCCAGTAATACCACCGTCAAAGTTGCTGGCACCATCGAAACGGATACCAGTTGCGTTGTTGTAGAACTCGCTGTTGGTTACGTTAAGCTTGCTGCTGGTTTCAATGTTCAAACCAATTTCGGCATTCTTCACCAAAGATTCGTTGAAAGTACCATTGCTGCTATCCAAGAAAGCAAATCCATCCCAATACTGGTCTAGTTCGCAAGTACGGAATACAGAGTTGTTTGCACGTATTTGGCTACCATCGGTAAAGGTAATACCAGTACCAGGCAAGAACACCACATCAACATTGGTAAGATCAAGGGTTGCACCATTGCTTACCGTCATGTCAACTGTTACATAGTACTTACCATTCCAAATCTCATCAGAGCTAATGCTGCTATTGGTAGCATCAATCAAGGTGAAGATATTGCCAAAGTTGGCAGGGAAACAACATAGTTTAGGAGCTAATGCAATGGTATCGCTGTTGGTGCAACCATTGGCATCAGTTACTGTAACGCTGTAAGTACCAGCGGCCGATACCAATAAGGTTTGGCCAGTTGAGCCATCGCTCCACAAGTAGCTACCAAAACCTTGACCAGCATCAAGCAAAGTGCTCGAAC
>CAIOSU010000314.1 GCA_903861055.1 uncultured bacterium | reverse complement strand
ATTTATACAAAAATATGGCATGGAAAGCATAAGCGCAATAAGATAGTGCTAAGACATTCAAGCATCGTTTAAAATAGAAGCCACCGAGGGTATAAACTAGCCTAGAGTTTCAACCGGGGATAACTTCAACCAATTACACTATTCCTCCATAATGCCGATTTACCATCCACGCAAACAAAATATACTCAGCCCTTGTTCGACATATAGAAACACATAAGCCCCAATTAAGTAACTTTGCCCAATGGCCAGTATCAATATCCAAGAAGCAGAACCCGCGAAGAAAAGAGTAAAATGGGATGACCTGAAAAAAGCCTTGGGGGTGTTCCGTTACATTGGCCCGTATAGGTACGTGTATTTGGTGGGTATAGTTTTCCTTGTTTTCTCTACTATTGCCTCACTGTTGTTACCGTTCCTCATTAGCGAATTGGTGGCTGCAGCGGAAGACAAAAGCACCTATTTTGGCAGTGTTGATGAAGTGGTGATGGCACTTGTGGGTATATTAATAGTGCAGGCCATTTTCTCTTACGGACGAGTATATGCCTTTTACTACGTAACCACCAAAACCACTGCAGATGTGCGCACCGATATATACGACCGCATTATTAGCCTGCCAGTTGGTTTTTTCGAGAACAAACGTGTGGGTGAATTGATTAGCCGCATTACCAGCGATGTAAGCAAACTGGAGGAAACCCTATCGCTATCATTGGCAGAGTTTTTTAGGCAAATAGCCACGCTGGTCATCGGGCCCGTGTTTTTATTGATGTATTCGGTTAAGCTAACACTGCTTATGCTGGCTACATTTCCGTTTATCGTTATCATTTTGGTGGTGTTCGGTAAGTTTATTCGCAAGCTATCTAAAATCACCCAAGACACCTTGGCTGAAACCAACACGGTAGTTGATGAAACCTTCCATGCAGTAAACACCGTGAAGGCTTTTACTAATGAAGCTTACGAAAGCCAACGCTATAGCAACTCTATGCAAGGGGTAATTGAGGTATCGCTTAAGTTGGCCAAATACCGAGGGGCGTTTATCTCATCATTGGTACTGGGTTTGTTTGGTGGTATTATTTTGGTAATGTGGTATGGCGCTACCTTGGTGCAAGCCGGCACTATGGAAGTGAGCCAACTGATGGGCTTTGTGCTATACACCATTTTTGTGGGCGGCGCTTTGGCAGGCATGGGCGAGTTGTATGCCAAAATACAATCGACAGTTGGTGGAACGGAGCGTTTGCTAGAAATTATCAACGAGCCTGCCGAATTGGACTTTAAAACAGGAGCCCAGCATTTGCAAAAGTTTACTTCGGGCAATATCAAGTTCGAAAACGTGCAGTTCCGCTATCCATCAAGGCCCGATGTGACCGTTTTAAAGGGTATTAGTTTCGAGATTAAAAATGGCGAGAAAATAGCTTTAGTGGGGCCAAGCGGCGCGGGCAAGAGTACCATTACGCAATTATTGTTGGGCTACTACCACATCTCTGATGGTCGCATAAGCGTCAACAACAAAGACCTTAACGATTACGCACTGCTGCACCTGCGCTTCAACATTGGCATAGTGCCGCAAGATATTACCTTGTTTGGCGGTACCATTGGCGAAAACATAGCCTATGGTAAGCCAGGGGCTAGTCAAGAGGCCATAATTGATGCCGCCAAAAAAGCTAATGCTTGGCAGTTTATCAGCTCGTTTCCCGATGGGCTGGATACCATGGTAGGTGAACGTGGTGTAAAACTGAGCGGTGGACAAAAGCAACGTGTAGCCATTGCCAGAACCATCCTTAAAGATCCTGCGATATTGATATTGGACGAGGCAACCAGCTCATTGGATGCAGAATCGGAATTGTTAGTGCAGCAAGCTTTAGAAACATTGATGAAAGACCGAACTTCTATTGTTATTGCGCACCGCCTTAGCACCATACGTAAGGTGGATAAGATATTGGTGATAAACGAAGGCCAGATACAGGAGAGCGGTACCCATGCCGAGCTGGCAGCCAACCAAGAAGGTTTGTATAACCATTTGCTAAAATTGCAGTTTGCAGAAGAATAATACCGCACAACTAACCACGGGCGCAGCGCCTTTTAAAAACACACTATGCCCACTTACGACCTTCAAGACCCTACTGATATTGATATAATGCGTGGCACCTTTGATAGCTACAGCAGCAGCGATTGGGACCAATATATACAACAAGCTACCGATAAAGGAATGGGCTACAAAAACCTCAATGCCCTTAACACAGCACAGAAGAAGACGGGCCTTTCCAAATTCCTCAGCCCCAAAATGATACAATGGGTGCTCAATTTGGTGGAAGAACTGGATGCAGAGGAAGAAGCGAAGTAGTTTATGGCTGTATTGGGTTATGGCTGTATAAACTACCTATATTGCCACAATCGTAAATCGCACCTCGTAAATCAATATTATCCCTTCAACCACATACCCATATCCTTTAGGGTAATCTTTTTGCCTTGCATGAGTATACCTGTGCGGTATATGCGGCCAGCCACCCAAGTAGTAAAGGTGAAGCCAAGGACCAAGCAAACCATACTTAACGGCAATTGCCAATAAAGCTCTGGCAAACTATCAAACCCAAATCCTAACCTTGCTGGCATTACTACTGGCGATGTAAGCGGAAAAATGGAAGAAAAGCTTGCCATAGTGCTCGATGGGTCGCGCACTACTGCGGTCATAATGGTGATGGAAAGAATAATAGGGATGGTAACGATAAAACTCAAAGAGTTGTTGCTATCCACATCATCGCCAGCAGCAGAGCCAATAGCAGCATACAATGAGCCGTAAAGCAAGTACCCACCGAAGAAATAGAATAAGAAGATAAAGAACAACTGCACTAAATTGATTTGCTGGAATGCCGCTACATAACCAGCAATTTTAGCTTGGTCGGGAGCATTACCAGCCAAGGCAGGGTCGTTGGCAAGGGCTTGTAGCTCGGCTAACTGATCGGCAAAAGCAAACACCAATACTAATTGCAATACCACAATCATCACTCCCCAGATAAGAAACTGGGTAAGCCCTACCATGCCCACACCAATAATTTTACCCATCATTAGTTGGAAAGGCTTTACCGAGGAGATGATAATCTCAACCACCTTACTGGTCTTTTCTTCGGCCACCCCTTTCATTACCATGGTGCCATATACTAGCAGTATAATGTAAATAGCGAAGCCCAGTATATAGCCCATAACCATGCCTACCTCGGCACTGGCTTCTTTTTCATCTTCCTGACCGATTATTTTCTCGGCCAGCGACACATCGATATTGTTGATTTTCTCAAGTGAAGTTTTGTCAACGTTTTCCTTTTCAATCAAGATATTACGGGTTACCTTCTCTAATTGGCGCGCAATATGCTCTTTGGCATTGCTACCCAATGGCCCATCGCTGCGGTACTCAGGGCGTATTGTTTGCCAGTTTTTAGGAGCCGGAATGTAAAGAATGCCATCGTAACCCTCGTTTTTATACACCTCGTTCATATACGCCAACGTGGTGTCGGCATATTTAAAGTAGAGGTTGTTTTTGTCCTCCAGCTTATTGATATATAGGCCCGAATCGTCGATTACCACAATCTTCCGGTCGGTTTGGCCACTCACGGCTACCAAAATAGAAACCGCAAAAAACAACACCATGCCCAATGGCGCTAAAATTGTAGTAAGCAAAAACGATTTTTTGCGCACCCGGGTCCAATATTCGCGTTGTATTATCAGCCAAATCTTGTTCATGACGCTTGTACTTGACGGATGAAAATTTCGTTTATACTCGGCAATATTTCGTTAAAGTGGTGTATCTCCAATCCTTGATCGAGCAGCGCACGCAACAGTTGGTTGGGGCTTTGCCCTTGGGTAGCTTTGAGAATCAACTTACCATTACCTTGCTCCACAACATCGTATCCATTTAGTGCGGAAAGCGAAGCTTCGCCATTGTAAAGCACTTGGTATTTGTTTTCCTTAAACCGCTGCCGAATCTCTTTAACGTGCCCTTGTAAAATATTTTGACCATTATTAATCAGCACTATCTCCTCACATATTTCCTCCACTTGCTCCATTCGGTGCGTTGAGAAAATAATAGTGGTACCCTTTCGCTGCAGCTCAAATATTTCGTCTTTTATAAGATTACTATTCACTGGGTCGAGTCCGCTAAATGGCTCATCCAATATTAATAGCATAGGGTCGTGCAAGGTTGTGGCTATAAATTGTACCTTTTGCTGCATACCCTTGCTCAGGTCTTCAATTTTTTTGCTCCACCAGTCGGCAATGTGCAGCTTTTCCAACCAATCCTTTACCTTTTTCGTGGCATCAACCTTGTTCAAACCCTTCAATCGGCCTAGGTAAACCAACTGTTCGCCCACCATCATTTTTTTGTACAGTCCGCGCTCTTCTGGCATGTAGCCAATAAGCTGGTGGTGCTGCTCTTTAAACACCTCGCCATTAAACCTTACAACACCGCTATCGGCGGCAATAATGTTGGTAATAATGCGAATCATGGTTGATTTGCCGGCACCATTTGGGCCGAGCATACCATAAATGGAGCCTTTGGGCACCACAAAACTAATGTCACGGTTAGCCTGGTGCTTACCGTACGTTTTATTAATGTGTTCAAGTTCAAGAATGTTCATATCTAACTGCAGCTGGAGTGCAAATATAGGTTTATTGTTCCTGTTAGTATCAAGATGTGAGTATCATCGTTCGACAAAGCTCAGGATAAAATCCTCAAGAACTTAGAGGTTTTAGATTTACGGTGGCTTATTTTGGATGAAGAAGAGGGAAACGAATATAGCTACTATGACTAATACTTTTTTGATTGCCTGGTAACAAACCAGCCCTCGTAAGCATCCGTGCCAGTATAGATATTTCGTAAGAGGTAACTAATGGATACTGTGCATTTGAATTGAAGTTCTGTAATAAAGCTAAAACGCTCAAAAAGGAGCGCCTTCATTTCAAGTCGCCACCTATTGTTGTTTTGCTATGGCTATTGTATTTTATTGTCGCAAACACTTTATCGGCAATTAGGTAAAAACTATTAGTCAGTAAGTTGTAAATTCATATTGTTCAATCGCTTACATGGTGCGCTTAAGCTGGTATTGGTTGCTTTTAATGTTGGTGCCTTTGGGCTTCTCAGTATCTGCGCAAGTTACTGCAGGATTTACTATTGCACCCCCGTCTAACAACTGCAACCCAGCCATTTACAGTTTTACCAATACTTCAGTAGGCACTGGGCTTATTTATTCTTGGAATTTTGGCGTTTACCCTGGAGTCAATTCTGTATTTACAAACCCAAGCACCACCTATCTCGATTGCGGCACTTTTATCGTAAAACTGGTGGTTACTGATACCACTGGCGCTAAAGACTCTATATCCCAAACCGTAAATATCCGTTGTTCGCCAATAGCAAACTTTTCGCCTACGGTTACTACAGGTTGCCAGCCACTTGCTAGTGCATTCAACAATACCTCAACGGCGGGTAGCGGAACTATAACAAGCTCGGTTTGGGATTTTGGCGATGGCAGTATTGGATCGGGGGCAAACCCCAGCCATACTTACAACTCAGCAGGCTGCAAAAACGTAACGCTAATTGTTACCAACTCTTTCAATTGCGTAAGCGATACCACCCTTAACAATGTGGTATGCGTGAATCCATTACCTATTATTAACTTCACTGCTAATAGTACCACAAGTTGCGCTGCTCCATTAAGTACCAATTACCAATCGATAGTAAACAGTGGCAATGGGCCATATACCTACCAATGGACGTTTCAGGGCGGACAACCCAGCACTGCGAACATACCCAACCCAGCCGTGGTGTACAATAGCCCCGGCAGTTTTGCTACCACTTTAATAGTTACCGATGCAAACGGCTGTGCCGATACCTTGGTAAAGAACAATTATATTGTTATCAGTAATTATGTTGCCGGTTTTACTATAGCCAATTCACAAAGGTGCGCCAATGTCCCAACAAGGGTAACTGCCACCAGCACCAATAACCCAATCGGTTGGCAATGGGCCGTAACCCCAACTATTAGTATACTAGGTGCTAGCTCATCAAGTGCCAATCTGACTTTTCCGATAGGTGGCACCTACAACATTTGTCTTACTGCTACTTATGCTGGTGGGTGTTCGGCGCAACAATGCACCACATTAGTAATAAACAATGCCCCTACAGCGGGCTTTGGCACCCAAGGATTGCTCAATACTTGCTTGCTGCCAAACCCAGTAACTTTCATTGATTCGTCGGTGGGCCAAGGGCTACTTTACGCTTGGTCTTTCCCGGGTGGGAGCCCAAGCACCGCAAATACCGCAACACCACCTGTTGTAACTTATGATAGTTGTGGCAGTTATGCAGTAACCTTAACGGTTGAAAATAGTTTAGGTTGCCGCAGTGCTATCTCCAAGCCCAATTTAATTGAACTCACCTGCCCACAAACATCATATACAGTAGTGCCCAGTACTGGATGCCTACCCCTAACGGCATCATTCAGCGGCACAGCTACAGGCACCCCAGTAGCATGGCTTTGGAATTTTGACGATTTGAATAGCGGAGCGAATAATACTAGTACGCTACAAAACCCTACCCACGTTTTTAATACCGCAGGGTGCTACGAAGTAAGACTTACCACTACCGATATTCAAGGTTGCACATCCACCTATAGCTTACCAGCCGCAGTATGCACAGGCGCTAGACCACTTGGCAGTTTTAGCGCCAACCCGCCAACGAACTGTGCCGACCAACCCATTTATTTTGCCGACTCGTCAACAGGTACGTTTGTATACACCCAATATGTTTGGGGCTATACCGATACTACCGGTTTTGTAAACTTTAGCGTGTTGCAAAACCCTAACCATACTTTTTATGATGCTGGCATCTGGGATATAACCCTAATTGTATCGAATTACGGTTGCGCCGATACCATAACTAAAGATGATTTGGTGCGAACGCTGGTACCCGTGTCGAGCCCTCGTGTTCGTTCCAATTGCAGCAATCCCTTGTCGGTAACCTTGGATGGCAGCACTTCAGAAGGAGCCGACCATTACTCTTGGATAATATTGGGAGGCAGCCCTGCCAACGACACCTCGGCAACGCTAGTAGCAACCTTTCCGGCGCCAGGCAGCTATACCGCATCGCTATTAGTAAGTAACGACTCAACTGGTTGTACCGATTTTCAAACGGTGGTGGTAAATATATCCAACTACGGTGCAGCATTTACTGGCACCCCACTAACAGGTTGTGCGCCGTTAGTCAGTTGCTTTAGTAGTTTTTCTACCACAGCCATTAGTTATGACTGGCAAGCAATTGACGCCAACGGAACTATTATAGCTACTGATAGCACTACTAGTCCTTGTTTTACCTTTACTGAGCCCGGCGCATACGATATACAACTGATAGTGGCCGATAGCCTTGGTTGTATTGATACGGTGTACAAACCACAATATGTTATTGCTACTGGCCCTGCCGTAAACTTTATTGGTACGCCAGTATTAGGCTGCGCGCCGCTCAATGTTTCCTTCACTGATTCAACGGTAGGTATAGGCTTGGCGCAATGGAACTGGAATTTTGGCGATTCCTTGTCAGCGGCCAATAATACATCCACCCAACAAAACCCTGCTCACCTATATAACCGCGGCGGTAAATACTCCGTTTTACTAAGCGTAACGGACAGTAACGGTTGTGTAGCCGATACCACGATATTGGACTATATACAAGTAAATGAACCCAATATCCAATTTGCTGATACCACCACGCTTAGCTGTCAAGGCTCCCTAACATGCTATACTATTAGCCCCATTGATACAAGCCTAAATTACTTCTGGGATTTTGGAGATGGTACTTTGGATACCTCAGTAAGCCCTTGCCACCTGTACACCCAAGCAGGCATATATAATACCATGGTTACGGTTATTGATAATATTGGTTGTACCGATACGGTTTTAAGGGCAGATACCTCCCGCATTATTGCCCCTCAACTCGATTTTGTGGCCGATACCACCTTTTCGGTGTGCCCACCGCTGGCGGTATCCTTTACCAACCTATCTACTGGTATTGATTCAGCCGTAACCTGGAATTGGAGTTTTGGTAATGGGCAATTTTCGACGTTTAAAAACCCTTTCCATATATACACCACTGCAGGTTTGTTTACCGTTACGCTTATCAGCACCACCCAAAGCGGATGCTCAGATACATTGGTTTTCCCAGACTACATTGACATTAGCGGGCCCTCGGCTTTTATAGCCACGGCACCCACTTCGGGCTGCGTACCCCATACCACTTGCATGTCAGCTACTACGGTTTCTGCTACCAACATCACTTGGAATTTTGGCGATGGAACGGTACTTACTGGCGCAAGCGATTCCGTTTGTTATACCTACTCACGCACTGGCAGTTTCTATCCTGAGCTTATTTTGGGCGATGCAGGTTGTATTTTTTCGTTGCCCATGGGCCGCGTGGATGTAGTGGGCACCGCCGCTGGATTCAGCACCGATACCACCAAGCTTTGTGGCCAAGGCACCGTGAACTTTACCGACACTAGCAGTGGCACTTCGGCAGCGGCAGCTTGGCTTTGGACCTTTGGCGATTCCGTTAATGGCCAACCCAGCACCTCAACTATACAAAACCCTAGCCACACTTACGGCTCGCCAGGTACCTATCGCGTAACGCAAAATGTAATTTCCACCAACGGTTGTCTCGATTCGGCATTTACGGTTGTTACCGTTTACCCTCTTCCTACCCCATCGGTTTCGGTAAACGATTCAACACCTTGTGCGCCCGAAACGGTCTTTTTTACCTCCACCATTGGACCAGCCAGTAGCATTAATAGCCTGTTGTGGAATTTTGGCGATACGCTGAGCGGCACGGCAAACACCTCAACGTTGCAAAACCCTTCGCACAACTACACTACCTCAGGCACTTATATGGTTAGCTTAACGGAAGTGGATACTAATGGATGCATTGGCACCACCAACACCGTTGTTTTTGCCAAAGACAATCCTGTGGCCACTTTTACAGCGCAAGATACCTGTCTCGATACACAGCCTATTGTTTTTACTAACGGCACCCTTAACTCCAATACGTATGCTTGGAGCTTTGGCGATGGCAATAGCAGCACCCAACAAAACCCCACACACAGCTATGCTGATACAGGGAGCTATGCGGTTAGCCTGATTACCCTGAATGATTATTGCAGCGATACTGCCACGGGCACTGTTCAAATATTCGGGCTTCCAGTGGCCGATTTTAGCTTATCGGCTAATACTATTTGCGGGGCGCCAGCATCTTTCCCGCTTACTAATCTTACTACGCAAGCTATTAGTTACCTATGGGATTTTGGAAACAACAGCACCTCAACATTAACCAATCCATCCGCCGATTATACGGCAGTTGGTAATTACAATATCCTGTTAACCGCAACCAGCCTAAATGGTTGTGTTGATACTGCCTCGCGCCCGGTAACGGTTTACCCAAAACCCGACCTTCAAGACCTATCCATTTCGCCAGCCGAAGGTTGTCAACCACTTGAAGTAACGTTTGATGCAAACGGGGCTATTGCCGAAACCTTTATTTGGAATTTTGGCACCGATACAACTTACCTGAACACTAGTTCCTCGGTTGCAGCATACACTTACCCCGATACCGGAAGCTATTCCATATCGCTTTGGGCCACATCGGTTGATGGTTGTAAGGACACGTTGGTATTGACTGACGCTGTTACCGTGTATGGCCTTCCTGTGGCCAATTTCGAGGTATTCATCGACTCATCGTCTTACCCATATGATGGCACGGTAGTATTTACCAACACCAGCCAAAATGCCAATAGCTATTATTGGGACTTTGGCGATGGCAACTCCTCCACCGAAACCGACCCGAGCCATCGCTTCGATGAGATAAACATTTACACCGCCATGCTGATAGCAAGCACTGAATATAATTGTTTGGATACGGCATTTAAGCAGCTCAATGTTTACAAAAAAGCGCTGTACGTGCCCAACGCTTTGCAGCCTGACTATAACGGAGTTGGTGAACTGGTGCAGGTTTGGAAACCCAACGGTATTGGCCTAAAAACCTATAAAGCCCAGATTTTTGACCAATGGGGCAAGCTTTTATGGCAATCGGAGATGCTAGACGAGACCCGCCCTGCTGAAGGTTGGGATGGTACCTACAACGGCGTGGCTATGCCCCAAGATGTTTATGTTTGGAAAATTGAGGCGGCATTTGTTGATGGAACCATATGGCCGGGCATGAGCTACCCAAGCGACGAAGGTGGCGGCACTAAAACCATAGGTAGTGTAACGTTGGTAAGATAAGTGCGATAACATTTGATGGCAAAACCGCTGATAACATATGTATTACTGGCACTGATGCTAATCGGGATGGGTAAGGTATGCGAAGCGCAAGACCCCACTTTTTCGCAGTTCAATCTCAACCAAGTATATTACAATGCGGCCTATTTAGGCGACCACAAAGGTTACCAAATGGCTGCCACCTATCGCACCCAATGGCCCAATGTTCCGGGCAAGGTTTTCCCTGGGCCGCTATCCACTTACTATGCCATGTTTGATGCCTACTTGGAGCGTGGCAAAAGCTATGCCGCAGGTGCAGGGGTGTTTGCCATGCAAAATTTCGAAGGGCAGGGTTTCCTAACAACTACCACTGTTGGCGTGGGTTATGCGCAGCATCTCCATAAAATTGGTGGGCGCAGGGGCACTTTGCCGCGCATGCAACTATCGCTGGGGTTTAAGGCCTACCTCAACTCCTACTCCATTGATTGGGATAGATTGGTATTTAGCGATCAGTTGGATATTAACCAAGGGATTATCGGCCAAACGGCGTTCCCGCAATCGGGCATAGGGTCAAAAATCACTATCGATGCCGATTTGGGCTTATTGCTAAAGAACAATTTTAAGGGTAAAGATAAATGGTACAACGAGGTGGGCTTCGCTATGGCGCACATCCTGAACCCATCTATCTCCATGACTGGCGCAAGCAATAGCGATAGCCGACTGCCTCGCAAATATGTGGCTAGCTACCGCACAACAGTAAACCTGAGCAAAAACAAGGTCTTTACCGGTGGCACTATTCTGTTTGAGAAACAGCAGGATTTTTACCAGCTCAATACGGGCATTGATATTTATTATAACCCATCTGGCGGGGCAACAGTCATTCCCTTTTGGATATCGATTATGAACCGCCTTTCCATTTCGCCAGGCTTGGGTAATACCAATGCGCTGATAGGCAGCCTGCGGTATAAATGGTTGATGGGCAAGAAAGCCAAAGCAGCCTATTATGTGGGTTTTTCTGCCGATTTGCCCTACTCGGGCCTAGCGCTAAAAACCAAGGGCGCCTATGAGCTATCACTGGGTATTATTATGCCCCGCAAAGGACAAACTAGTTATAGCCGTTGTCCGCACGGCACGTTTTAAAAGTACGTTCAGAAAATTGATAAAGTCTTCGCGTCGCTCTGCTTCGGTTTTGTTAAAATGAATGTGGTTGTTTTCTGCGGACCTCCTTTGGCTTGTCCTCGCTTGCAGCGAGGATAAACTAACCTTGAGCTTCCAGTTCAACACGCAATACGTGCGCGCATTATGTTCGAGCCACAGTCTCGGTGTTATGGCATCTTCGCTGGAAGCGAGGACGAGGGAGTTTGGTGCGTTATAAACGCATTTAATTTCGCCATGGTTTCTAATTCCGGCCCGCACCAGCAACCCCCTCCTAACCTCCCCCTGAAAAATGAGGAGGAGCCAACCGCTATTCGTTCCAACTCATTCGTACTTCGTACATCGTACCTCGTACATTTTTCACTATCGACCATCGACCAAAAAACCTATCTTTGCCCTAGCAAATGAACCTCGAGGAGATACTGGGGCTGTACCGCTCCGATGAAAGAGTAAAATCGATTGCAGGAAAGTTGGGCGAAAAGAAGCCCACATCGCTTCACCTGAGGGGATTGGTGGGCTCGGCGCCCTCGCTTATTGCTGCGGCCATCTTCAAAGAAACCACCTGCAACCACCTGTTTATCTGCAACGACAAGGAAGAAGCGGCCTATTTCCAGAACTCGCTAAAGAACATGCTCGACCAAAAAGACGTGTTCTTTTTCCCCGACTCGTTCAAAAAACCCGGCATATTTGAGCAGGTAAACAACACCGACATATTGCAGCGCGCCGAGGTGGTAAACCGCCTGTCGCATGCGCACACCAAATCGGAGTTGGTGGTTACGTACCCCGAGGCCCTATTTGAGCGCGTGGTAGAGAAAAAAATCCTCGCCAAAAATACCCTGCACCTTAAAATAAACGAGAAGGTGGATGTGGAGTTTATGGTGGAACTGCTGGTGCAGTATGAGTTTGAGCGCGTTGACTTTGTATACGAGCCGGGCCAGTTTTCGGTGCGCGGCGGCATTATCGATATCTTCTCTTTTGGCAACGAGCTGCCCTACAGGGTGGAGTTGTTTGGCAACGAGGTGGAGAGCATCCGTACCTTCGACCCGAGCAGCCAACTATCGACGCGCAAAATATCGCAGGTAGACATTGTGCCCAACATACAAACGCACTTTACAACCGCGCAAAAGACCTCCTTTTTTGAGATACTGCCCCGGAACACCGCCATTTGGGTGCGCGATTTGCAGTTTATGGTTGAACGGCTGGATAAAGCCTTTGAAAGTGCCGTAACCATGTACCAAGCCGTAAAAGCAGGCAAGCATGTGGTGAGCGATGAGGAGGCAGGCTTTTTTCAGGAGGAACCTATCAAAACGTTTGAGCTGAGTAGCAAGGTATTGGACGATATTTTCGATTTGCCTTTGATACAGTTCAATACCACCGCATTGGGCAGCCCCGATGAGGTGTACCAATTTAACATGACCCCGCAGCCGGCGTTCAACAAAAACTTCGATTTGCTGATTGCGAACTTGAAGGAGAACACCGAAAAGGAGTATACCAATTGCATATTTTCGGACAACACGAAGCAGATAGAGCGTTTCTATAACATCTTCGAGGATATGAAGGCCGGGGTGGAGTTTCACCCGATACTGACTACTATACACGAGGGGTACATTGACCACGACGTGAAACTGGTGCTATACACCGACCACCAGATATTTGAGCGCTATCATAAATATAACACCCGCAAAGGCTACAGCAAAGACCAAGCCCTAATGCTGCGCACCCTTCGCGAGTTGCAGCCAGGAGACTTTGTAACCCACATTGACTATGGCGTGGGCATGTACAGCGGCCTCGAAAAAATTGAGATAAACGGCCAAATACAGGAGGCTGTGCGCCTGCGCTACCGCGACAACGACCTGTTGTACGTAAACATTAATGCCTTGCATAAAATAAGCAAGTATGTGGGCAAAGAGGGTACTGCGCCCAAGGTAAACAAGCTGGGCACCGATGCCTGGGAAACCGTAAAGCGCAAGACCAAGAAGAAGATAAAGGACATTGCCGAGCAACTGATTAAGCTATATGCCGAGCGCAAAAACAAGCACGGCTTCGCTTTTTCGCCAGATACGTATATACAGAACGAACTGGAGGCAAGCTTTATATACGAGGATACGCCCGACCAAGAAAAGGCCACCAACGATTTTAAGCGCGATATGGAGAAACCGCAACCCATGGACCGCCTGATTTGTGGTGACGTGGGTTTCGGCAAAACCGAAATTGCGGTGCGCGCTGCAGCCAAAGCCGCTGCAGATGGCAAACAGGTGGCCGTGTTGGCACCAACCACCATCCTTACCTCGCAGCACTTTAAAACGTTTAAAGCACGCTTTGAGGGGTTGCCGATAAGGGTGGAGCTCATCAACCGTTTCCGCTCCGCGGCGCAGAAAAAGCAGATACTGGAAGACCTAAAAGCAGGTAAGATTGAAGTATTGGTGGGCACCCATGCCATTATTGCCAAAAATGTGCAGTTCAAAGACCTCGGTCTACTAATAATTGACGAAGAACAGAAGTTTGGCGTAGGTGCCAAAGAGAAACTGCGGGAGCTAAAGGTAAACGTGGATACATTGACCCTAACCGCCACACCCATACCGCGCACGTTGCAGTTTAGCCTTATGGGTGCGCGCGACCTTTCGGTCATCAGCACGCCACCGCCCAACCGCCAGCCGATACAAACGGAAGTGCACGGCTTTAACGAGGAAATTGTAAAAGAGGCCATACAGTATGAGGTGTACCGTGGTGGGCAGGTGTTTTTTGTGCACAACCGCGTGAAGGATATTATGGAAGTGGCCGGCATGCTGAAACGCCTGCTGCCCGATGTGCACTTTGGTGTGGCGCATGGCCAAATGGAAGGCGATAAGCTGGAAGATGCCATGATAAAATTTGATAACCGCGAATACGATGTGCTGGTATGTACCAATATTGTTGAGTCGGGGCTGGATGTGCCCAACGCCAATACCATCATCATAAACAATGCGCATTGGTTTGGTTTGAGCGATTTGCACCAGTTACGTGGCCGTGTGGGCAGGAGCAACAAAAAAGCATTTTGCTACCTGTTTACCCCGCCACTAAGCACCTTGCCTACCGATACTCGTAAACGCTTACAGATAATTGAGCAATACAGCGATTTGGGCAGTGGTTTCCAGATTGCGATGCGCGATTTAGACATCCGCGGGGCGGGTAATTTGTTGGGTGGCGAGCAAAGCGGTTTTATTGCCGACATTGGGTACGATATGTACCACAAAATATTGGACGAAACCATACGCGAGCTGCGCCAAAACGAGTTTAAGGAAGTGTACCAAGAGCAATTGGAGCGCGAGGAAAACTACGTGCGCGATGTGCAGGTGGATACCGACATGGAGCTGCACATACCCGACGAATACGTGCGCAGCGTGAACGAGCGCTTGAACCTATACACCGAGCTGAACAATATTGCCGAAGAGAGCCGTTTGCAAGCCTTTAAACTGGAACTGGTTGACCGTTTTGGCCCGGTACCGAAAGAAGTGAACGAGTTGTTCCATGCCATACGCATGCAGTGGGCCGCACAAAAGCTGGGCATCGAGCGCATCGCATTAAAAGATAAAACCATGAAGTGCTACTTTGTGGAAGACCAACAATCGTACTTCTACGAGTCGGCGCTATTTGGCCGCATACTGCAATACGTGCAGCATCGCCCACGCGAGTTCCAGCTTAAACAAACCCCACGCCACCTCATCCTCACCATGCCCAACATCCGCTCCATCAGCGAAGCCAACAAGCGACTTTATGAGATGCAACAGGAAGTGGTGCCAGTGAAGGAGTGATTTGGAACGACTAATGTTAGCGAATCAATTGACGTAATACGTAAGTTCCTCCCCATTTTTCAGGCATGTCATCTTGAGCGGAGTCGAAAGAGGGAGGCTAGGAGGGGGTCGCTCCGGCGGGTGATGATTCCCAAAACACTTAAAACTCTAGCTTCGAAGTATTGATTCTGGTGGATATTAGCTCATTACTCGACCCAACAGCCCACGCGCGCACCCTTCGATCTCGTTTAAAACGAGGCTCAGGATGACACGCCAATTTATATGTACTCAATCTACGTAGTATCAGCCTCGGTCCTAACACAAATCATCTTTTGGCTGCCTAAAACGAAGTACCTTTAGCATATGCAGCCAATATTTAATCCATTGGCTCGTCATATCGCCATGAAGAAAATCCTAATCATCAACGGCCACCCTGATAAGGAGAGCCTGTGCCATGCCCTTACCGATGCTTACCAAAAAGGCGCGCAAAGCAATAGCCAACAAGAAGTAAGGCGCTTGGATTTGATTGACCTTCAATTTGACCCGATATTGCGCTTTGGCTACCGAGTGCCTTACGAACTAGAGCCCGATTTACTGAAAGCGCAGCAAGACATCCTTTGGGCCGACCATTTGGTTTGGGTGTATCCTATTTGGTGGGGTACTTTCCCAGCACTGCTAAAAGGTTTTATTGATAGGATTTTTCTGCCAGGTTTTGCCTTTAAATATCACAAAGAAGACCCGTTTTGGGACAAGCTACTGAAAGGCCGCACCGCTAGGGTAATAACTACCATGGATACTCCTGGCTTTTATTATAGGCTCATGTACAGCTCTGCTGGGCATAAAATAATGAACCGACAAGTGTTGGGCTTTAGTGGCGTAAAGACTTCTTTCACCACCTTTTCGCCTATCAAAACCTCCAAGCCCGAGAAACGTGCCAAGTGGTTGGAGCAGGTTACGCTTTTAGGTAAGGAGGGAAAGTAGCTCAAACTACCCACTGCTCTTGCCGTCTTTGTATGGGGGCATTAAAGTGTATCATATCAAT
>CAIOSU010000313.1 GCA_903861055.1 uncultured bacterium | reverse complement strand
TTGGTGGTGGTGCGCAGCGCTCAACAAACATTTGTGCACAAACTGGTGTTAGAGTAATGAACATGTGATGTTAAAATTAATTTCTCCTGCAACTATTCAGGGGTTATATTTGTCTTCATTTTTGGCTAACAATTTTTATAAGGCTACTTAACAAACTTCAAAATGATTAAATCGGCTTCAGTAAAGGCTAGCGGTATTATGGCTATTTTATCGCTTTCTTTGTTTTTCGGCTCTTGTTCTCAACAGCAAGAGGCTCCCAAGCTTAGTGCTCAGTATCACAAAGAGCAGCACGAAGCATTCGGTCCTAAGAAGGAACATGAAGAAGGAATTAAAGAGGCCATGCTGTGGATGTCGCAAATGCGCGTAAACCCTGCTACTGGTTTGGTAGATATAAACGATGTAATCAAGGCACGCAGGCAGGCTATGCAAATGCGCAACAATGCCGCCAATAAGCAACAAACCCTTGGTTTGAAATGGGAAAGCTTAGGGCCTGACAATGTAGGTGGTCGCACCCGTGCGCTGTTGATAGACAAGAATAATAGCAACCGTTTGTTCGTAGGAAGCGTTACTGGTGGTCTGTTTGTATCTACAGATGGTGCACTAAACTGGACGGAACATCCCGATAATAGTAAGTTTTTATCAACTTCTATCAGCAGCATTGTTCAATCGTCCAATGGAGATATTTATGTAGGCACTGGCGAAACTTTCGTATTTACTCAACAAAATACTGATGGACATATTGGTGGTGGTATCTACAAATCGGTAGATAACGGTGTTACTTTCGATTTGTTGCCAGCTACCGAACCAACTCCTAGTAATAATACTGGTGCCACTTGGTCGTACGTTAGTAAATTGGCTGCCGATCCTTATGACCCGAACAAAATTTATGCTGCCGCCAATGGTGGTTTGTACTACACACTAGATGGAGGTAGCAATTGGATAGCCGCTCAAGGTATCGCTCCTGCTGATGCAGGAAGGGAATCGAGAGACGTAAAAGTAAATAGTGATGGTGTTGTTTTTGCAGAAATTAACAGGAAATACTATCGCTCTACAGATGGCGCTGCCTTTACTTTGATTTCGGGCACCAATGGTTTCCCCGCTACCAATGTTAACCGCATTGAGTTTGGTGTTACACCTCAAGATCCTAACTATGTTTATGCAGCAATTTGTAATAGCAGCAACGGTTTAAGGGGTATTTACAAATCTATTGATGCAGGTATTTCTTGGGTGCCTTATTCACAAGAAAACTCTTCAGTGTTTAATCCGTTGGGCCAACAAGGTTCTTATAACATTTCGTTTGCAGTAAACCCTTCCAATAAAAATGAAGTGGTTATTGGCGGTCAGCTTGAAATGTGGAAAGGTGGATTGGATGTTGGCTGGGATTTGGTAGCTTACTGGATACCAGAAACGCCGAACAACCCTTACTATATCCACGCCGATATGCACTTTGCTGTTTATGACAACAACAACCCCGATATATTGTACGTTTGCTCTGATGGTGGTGTAAGTAAGTCTACCAACGCTTCGCAGCAGTTCCCTACATTTACACCTCGTAACAAAAACTATGTTACTACTCAGTTTTACGATATAGCAGCTAGCCCTAGCGGCGAAGTAATGGCAGGTGCACAAGATAATGGAACGATATATATCGATTACCAAGGAAACACCATAGCTACCGGTACCGATTTGAGAGGCGGTGATGGTGGATATTGCGTTATTTCTAGACTTGAGCCAAATGTTTTATTCTCTTCAGTTCAAAATGGCTCCATAAGTCGTTCGTTGAATCGTGGCGATGGCTTTGGAAGTGTTTGGGATAGTTATGCCACAAGTTTGGGTATGGGCACCGAAGGCTCGAGCCAATTTATTGCTCCATACGATATGTGGGAAGAGCAAGTATCGGTAGTTGATAGTATTGTAGTGGATAGTGTTACCTCAATTGCTGATACCTTTAGGTCGTTAGATAACAAAGGGTACATGATTTTTGGCGCTAACAGCCGAATTATGATTACACCCGATGCGCTTGATGCAGGGGGTATATACTGGTACAGCCGCACCGTTGCTGGCGCGGTAAGCGCAGTTAGCCCAACACCTGAAGGTGATTTTTATCTCGGCACTACTAGCGGTAATTTATACATAGTAACCGGACTTAGAACCGCTACTTACGACAGGCCAACCAACACCGTTACGGGTGTTACCGTAAGGCAATTGCGCTCTGGCTCACAATGGCCAGGTACCACCAACGCTCGTTACTTGTCATCTATAGGTGTTGACCCTAAAAACTCAGCACACATTGTAGTTACCTTTGGTGGTTATGGCTTACCAAACAACGTTTTTGTGAGCAACGATGCTCTTGCTTCAACACCAGTGTTTACCAGCGCGCAAGGCGATTTGCCAAACATGCCTGTTTACAGTTCTGTAATCGATTTCTACGACCCTAACAACCTAATCGTGGGTACTGATTTTGGTGTATGGTCGAGCAGCGATGGCGGTACAAGTTGGACGCAAGAGGTTGATGGTGGTTTGTACAACACCCCTATTTATTCGTTAAAGCAAAGGGGTCTTTACAATGAAGATTGTTATGTTTTGTACGTTGCCTCATACGGTCGCGGTATGTTCCGTAGCACTACGCTTACCGAAAAGAACAACTCTACCTGTAATTTGGTTAGCAGCATATTGCCAACCAAACCTAAAGCAGCAGTGAATACTACTGTTAGTTTGTATCCAAACCCAGCGAGTAGCAACTTGAATGTTGATCTTAATTTGACCAAAGCTGGTAAGGTAACTGTTCATATAGTAGACATAATGGGCCGCGAATTATATAGCCAGCAATTTGGCAACAAATCAGTAGGCCAAAGCCTATTGACTGCCGATGTTAGCCAATTATCATCGGGTACATACATTGTAGCCATCGAAACTCCGACGGGTGTTATAACCCGCCAGTTTGTGGTTTCTAAATAATGGATAATTTATTGAAGGCGGGCAAACCACAGAACATGGTTTGCCCGCCTTTTTTTTTATAATAGCACTATGCGGTTAATCATTTTCGATATTGATGGCACTTTGGCCAATACTGATTACGAAAAAGACCTTTGCTATGCTGAGGCGTTTCAAGAAGTAACGGGACATAGTTTGGAAGGGCTCGATTTTTTAAATTGCAAGCATGTTACCGATTCAGCCGTTACTGATCACTTCTTTCAACAATTGCATCAGCGCAATGCTTTTGTAGAGGAGGTGGAGGCATTGAAATTGGGCTTTAGGCAAAAGCTAGAACAACGGTACCAATCGCACCCCCAGTATTTTGAAGAAATACCAGGTGCCAGCGCCACTTTCAATCATTTGTTGTCGCTTTCCGATGTGTATTTGGGTATAGCTACTGGGGCTTGGCGGCATCCGGCACAGTTTAAGCTCGAGGTTATAGGCATACCAGCCAATGAGGTACCGTTTGTTGGGGCTGACAAGTCATACTCTAAAGTAGACTCGATAAAAGAGGTAATTGAGTTAGCCCAAAAGCAATATGGCCATCAAACATACCAGCAAGTGGTGTATGTAGGCGATAGGGTTTATGACTGGCAAGTATCTACTGAATTGGGTATTGATTTTGTAGGCGTCGATTTTGCAGGCACGGGTGTATTGGCTAAAGCAGGTGCCAAAGTAGTGTTACCAAACCTGTTGCAATTTCCTTTGGGTAAATTGAAGGGCTAGTATTTCAGTATTTTGAGCTTAACCGTACCTGCTGGGTAAGTTATGCGCACCACATATAGACCCGATGCCAATCTGCCTAGGTCTGTTAAAGTATAGGTTTGATAAGAGGCTACACTTACGTTTCTGTCTTCGGTATACACCCTGCTACCCATTAAATCAACCATTTCCAGCTTGTAGTTGCCAGTTATCTCGGCATTCAATACAATATCTACCTTATCAACAAATGGATTAGGGTATACTACCGGCATCATGTTGCCATATACAGGATTTTGGTTTTTCAGAATTTCATAGTGCGCTTTCTGAAAATCTGGTATGCCATAACCAATAGAGTCGGTTGGTTTGCTAAAGCTACTTGCCGATTCCCGTACCAATTGAATGAGTTGCTGCGGTTGCAAGGTTGGGTTGCTTTGCCAAAGGCAGGCTACAAACCCTGCGAGTAAAGGTGCTGAGTAAGAGGTGCCATTGCCCTGTTCAACGGTATCTGAAACACCAATGTAAGAGGTGCCCTGCCCCATACCCACTATATCTGGTTTTACTCGACCGTCCGCTGTTGGGCCGTAAGAACTAAACCGGGCAAACGAGCCAGAGCCATTTACTGCCCCAATAGTAAGTATGCTATCGGCATCGCCAGGCGCTGAAATGTAGCGCCAACTGCTATTGCCCATATTGCCAGCGCTACTTACTATTATCATGCCTTTACGGGCAGCAATTGTGGCCGAAATGCTAATGCGGGCAATTCTTCCAGTCATATCGCTATAGGTATAGCTCATGGTAGGGTCGTCGTAGTCGGTATAGCCAAGCGAGGTGTTTACTAAATCAACACCAAGGCTATCGGCGCGTTCAACGGCGGCTACCCAGTTGTCTTCCTCAATTTTATATTCGGTAGCACCTTCTTCGGTTCTAAAAAGGAAGTAGGAGGCATTGGGCGCACTACCTAAAAATTCGTTGGGCAAATTACCGGCCATTATGGAGAATACATTGCGGCCGTGACTGCCAAGGTCGTAAACGTTTTCTTGCACGCGAACAAAATCATAGGTACCAAGTATGCGGTTGTGGTGTCTTAAACTATCAAAGGCCGAAATTTGGTCAACACGCTCAAAACCGGCATCGAGCACGGCAATATACATGCCTTCGCCTTTATAACCCAATTCGTGCAAGTAATGGCCTTTTACCATAGTGGTTTGGGTAGTGCTTTGCCCGTAAGCGACAGAACGCACTTCACTTTTACGGCTTTCGGGTCCATCTGATTCGCCCTGCAAGCATTGAATTTTTGTGGCGGCTACTGGTTGCATTTGTATTACAAAGGGCAGCTCGCGTATGGCATTTACTTCGTTGCTATCGTCCACTTCCACACTTATGGCATTGAACCATTTGCTGCGGTGCAGCACGTTGCCCCCTGCTAGTTTTACTTGTTCAATATAGGCGTTGGTAATAGGCAAATCGGTTGAGTCGATTACGATACCAAACTTTTCCCTGCGCTCAAGTGCCCTAGGCGATAAATATTCACTCGGGCTTTCAATGGAGTATCCATTGTCTTGTTTATTGGCAAAATGCACCCAGTATTTGTTATAATACTTGCCATCGCCTTGAGCAAACGCGCTGGCTGCCAATAGCAGCAAGGTAAATAAGGTTACAGTAGTAAAAGCCTTTATCATAAGTTACCATATTCTTTAACCCACATGCGAACTATGAATCCATCCTCGGTGCCTTGGGGAAACTGAGCAATAACGTTTTGTTTCCTTAGCCAGGCCCAATCTTTGTATATTAACCCAACTCCCTTGGCATAGGTTTCAGTAGCCGTTATTCTTTCTATCTTCGAAGCCGTATCGTATGCAAGGATTACCGTTGCCGTCGAATCAAAGTTTAGGCCATTTATGCTTTTAGGTACATCTAGTTCCGACATTTTATATTCCCAATCCGCCATAAACTCTATACCCTCGGTTATTTCAATATATTGGTTTCCATTCCATTTAGAAGTAGCTCTGGGAGGGAAAACGAATTTTAGGAAACGAAGATTTTCTTCGACCCAAATGGCTTGATTGTTGATGATACCTGCATACCATACATCGGTAAGGCCCCAGTTGCCTAAAGTATCGTTGCGGCGAAAACGCTCAATACGCCTCAATCGGTTGCCTTCCCCATCAATAAAGGTCTCGCCATATACCTCGCGTACCTGAAACTGGATGGTGTCTTTTAGCGGAGGTGTAAAAAACGAGTTGAAAATAATAGAGTCAACATCGTAAATAACATATCGGCCACTATCGGTAGGGAAATACTCATATTTGAACTCAGCTACAAACGAATCATCCTTGTTGCAGGAAGGCAAAACAACTATGCTAGCGAGGAAAATGGCACACAAAAAGCCCCAAGTGTTCTTCATAGCTTAAAGTTATGGAAAAAATAGACACAAGACAATCGATGTACGAAGTACGATTTACCATGAACGATTGAAAATGGAACAAACTAAATAAGGATTAGTCTGGCGGTATTTATTTTTTTGTCAAAAGGTAGAAGTTCCTCTCCCTAAGGGAGAGGATAGGAGAGGGGTGTAACATGTTCAAATCTAAGATGCATGGCAAACTTGCACCTGTTCACTTCTTCTAATTTGTTTGAACGCACTAAATCAACACAGCCACTGGCGCATGTATAATACCACCGCCAATCAAATCATCGCCTTCGTAAAACACTGCCGATTGGCCTGGGGCAATGGCTCTTACCACGGCCTCAAATTCAACTACTATTTTTCCATCGGGTTGTGGGTGCAGGGTGCTTAGGGCACCGGCATCTTTGTACCGTATTTTGGTTACCGACTCAATACCCTCGGGCACTTCGGCATACTTAATTAGGTTCAGACCGCCGACAGTCATGGTGGTTTTTTGCAAATCTTCGTCGCGGCCTAATACTACCGTATTGGTAGCAGGGTGTATTTCGGTTACATACATTGGTTCGCCCAGCGCAATGCCCAAGCCTTTGCGTTGGCCAATGGTATAGAATGGATAACCTTCGTGCTTACCAAGGATGTTACCTTGCGTATCAACAAATAGGCCGCCATTTACTTCCTCCTGCAAGGTAGGCACGCGGCGTTTCAGGAAACCTCGGTAATCGTTATCTGGCACAAAGCAAATTTCGTAGCTCTCCGCTTTTTTTGCCAGTTCGCTATAGCCCCACTCTTCACACATTTTCCTGATGTCGGGTTTCATAAACTCAGCCAACGGGAAAATAGTGCGAGCTAAGCACTTTTGGCTCACACCCCAAAGCACATAGCTCTGGTCTTTACCTAAGTCTTTGGCTTTGCTAATGATGTGACGTCCATTTTCGTATCGCAGGCGGGCGTAGTGGCCTGTGGCAATAAAATCGCAGCCCATGGCATCGGCACGCTTTAACAAAGCTTCCCATTTAATGTGGGTATTGCAGAGCACACAAGGGTTAGGTGTGCGACCAGCTAGGTATTCTTCCACAAAGTTGTCAATCACATAATCGCCAAACTCGTTGCGGATATCGATGATATAATGCGGAAAGCCTACTTCAACGGCCACTTGACGGGCATCGTTTATACTATCCAGGCTGCAACAGCCGGTTTCCTTTTTGCTGCCGCCAGAAGTTGCATAGTCCCATGTTTTCATGGTAATGCCAATTACCTCATATCCTTGCTGATGAAGCA
>CAIOSU010000312.1 GCA_903861055.1 uncultured bacterium | reverse complement strand
TGGCGAGGTATTGGGCGGCGGCAAAATTGGATTCAGGCAAATGAAATGGACGCATTTTGCCTACCGCAACTTTAAAGTTTGGGAAGCCGTGCCGCAACCTTAACGGGCCAAAATATCCCTAGTAATTGGTATAGCTAAGCCATTGCCGCCATGGTATTTTTACAGCGTAACCAACCCCAACTAACATGTTGAACCATAGCTTAGCCTTTTTATTGGCAGTCCTCTTAGGTTTAAGCGCTGCGGCCCAAACCACCGCTGTGCTGCATAGTGTATGGATAGCGGGCAAATTCGGCTTGGTGGATGCGTCAGGCAAAGTAGTATCACAGCCTAAATAAACATTGGCTGGCTGCTTGCAACGAGGGCATTTGCCCCGTAGGCATTGGCGACAACGCATTGAATAGCAAATGGGGTTGGGTTGACCAAGGCAACAAGCTTGGTTAAGTATACCTTAAAGACACTTGAGTTTGGAAGGGAAGTAAGTAATACAATGCTAAACCAAAAAAGAAGAGTCCACAACGAAATGCTGCAGACTCTTCTTTTTATTCATAAATCTAAAATCAAAAGTACCTAGGGCTTTTCAGCACCGACACTTTCTCTTGGAAGCCTTTGAATTTGGCAATGATGGTTAACTCGTGCGAGCCGCTATTGTTGGTGCGCAGCGCGCCAAAATTGAAGTCGTATGAGTAGCTGGCCAACACGTTTTTAACGATATATACGCCTAATAAGCCCGAAACCGCATCGGTGGTGCGGTAGCTGGCACCAACCACTACGCGCTTGTTCCAGGTAGCATTAAGGTTTACATCCACTTGCGAGATAAAACCTGCACTGCGGAAAAATACGGCAGGGCTAAGTTGCCATTTTTCGGCCACCTGCCAATCATACTTAGCATAAGCATAGTAATGGCGAGGGGTTTTCCAAAGCGTTGAGTTGCCAAGCGATTGTTGCAAGTGCGAAAACGAAACACCAACGGTTAGTCCTTTGCCCGCAAACTCCACACCAAGGCCAATATCTGGCTTGGTTTGGCTAATGCCGGTGTCAAACGAGGTTTCGTCGCCGGTTTGCTGGTAGCGCAACTCGCTGCCCCGCACATAATTATTGGCGATGCCCACGTTAATGCCCGCCGATAGGTACATCCTGTCGCCAAGGCGCTGGCGGTAGGCATATCCCAACCGCACGGTGGTGGTACGTTGCTTACCTATAATGTCGTTTACAACGGTTAGGCCAACGCCACCCTTAATTTTGGGTATGTAGCCATACGCATTCAGCAACTGCGATGAAGGGGCCTCATCAAAACCTACCCATTGCTGGCGGGCCAACAACCCAACGGTAATGCCATCGTTATTGCCCGCAGTAGCTGGGTTATACAAATTGGTATGGTACATAAAATGCGTAAACAGGGCGTCGTTTTGGGCATAACCCACAAACGGCAAAAGGCTTAGTATAGTTAGCAGTATCCTGGTCTTCATGGCTCTTATTGGTTAACTACTTTAAAAGTGGTTCTGCGGTTCTGTTGGTGTTCTTCTTCGGTTTGGGCATTTTTTACGAGCAAGGCCGTTTCGCCCCAACCTTTGCTGGTTAAGCGGGTTGGATTAATGCCTTTACTTATTAAGTAATCCAACACCGATTTGGCGCGTTCCTCCGATAGCTTGAGGTTGTACATATCATCGCCTCGTTCATCGCTATGCGAATTGATTAGCACCTGCACATCCGGCGAGTCATCCAACAACTTCACTAGCTTATCTAAACTTCCCAAAGACTCCGACCTAAGCACTGCACTGTTATAGTCATAATAAATATCGTCGATAGTAATTTCGGTTTTAGGGATTCGCATCAAGGCAAAATCGAAATCGTAGCCAGTTCCTTTCGAAAAGTCTTTGCTATACAATTCGCCTTGGGTAGTTAGCTTTTTACTATCGCCAAAGTACTCTGGCAAGCTCACGTTTATCTTATAGTCCACATTCTTATCCAGCACAAAGCTGTAGTTGCCATTGGCATCGGTTAGGGTACTATCCAATGAGCCATCGCTACCGGTAAGGTAAACCTTCACCCCTTTCAATGGTATTAAACCATCTACATCCTTCACATTGCCGCTCAAGGTAAGGTTTATAGGTGTTGTAAAGAACGAATAAACGTCATCGCTACCCTTACCACCATTTCGGTTTGACGAGAAATAACCTTCCGATTTGTCCTTGTTAAACACCATCAAAAAGTCATCGGCATTAGAGTTGAACGGTGCCCTTAGGTTGCTTGGCTTGGTCCACTGTCCATCGCGCTTTACCGACACAAACAAATCCAAACCACCCATGCCAGTAAAACCATTAGAGGATAAGTAAATAGTGGTATCGTTAAAATACACGGGGTAAGCTTCGTCGTACTCGGTATTAAACACTTCCACATTTACAGGCTCGCCCCAACCTAGGCCACGGCGCTCCAGCAGCCAAATGTCGCTACCGCCCTTTCCATCAGCCTTACGGCTTACTACCCACATCCAATTGCCATCTTTACTTACCGTCGGGTGCACCATCTCCACTTGTTCGCCAGGGAAATTAATGGGCTCAGGCGCATTCCACAACTTGGTAGAAGCATTGTAGCTGCTCTGCATTATGCGGCATTTCTCGCCTTTTTCGCCGCTACATTGAGTAAAATAGGCCATTTTGGTATCAGCGCTATATGTAAACACCCCATCATTAAAGGTGCTGCTTATACCATCTAATTTGGTTGGCTTATCCCAGGTTTTGCCTTCGTTGTTGTAGTTAGCCAAAAAGAAGTTTGAGAAACCCTGCCCGTCAACCATGTAAGTTTTGTCGTTGCCACTGTCTTCCATACGCGAAGAAGTAAACACTACTTTATCTTCAAAATAGTAGGCCCCATAATCGCTCATTGAGGTATTGAGCAACTGTTCGTTGATGACGGTAAACAGTGACGGTGGGTCGTTTTTTACGCTCAAAGCAAAGTCAACATTGGTCTTCAATCGCAGTCCATCTTTATCGTTTGGCTGCGTTTCCAAGAATTTATCTAACGCCTTTTTAGCCTCGCTATATTCACCAAGGTTTAGCAATACCCTACCTTTCTGAAAGTGTAAGTTGGGTTGCTCATATTGGGCCGCTTGTGCCTTATTGTACCATTCCAAAGCCTCTTTATACTCCAATATTTGACGATAGCATTCGGCTACATTAAAGTACACCTCGCCGTTGTTGGCAGCGTTGCGGTCTTTTTCCAAATGCTTATTATACAAATCAATGGCGGCATAATACTCTTTGCGTTCAAAGGCTTTATCTGCCAGTTCTTTTCTCGATTGCCCCCAAGCCGTACCTACGGTAAGTAGCATCAATATGATGATAGTTGTCGATTTCATAGCTAGTTGCAAGATTAATAGTGTACCAATACAGATCCCTTCAATACCTTATCCGTGTCCGTTATATCTGGCACACGCACAATATAGAAGTAGGTACCTGGCGAAACCCGTTCTCCGTTGTAATAGCCATCCCAACCATCAAAACCATTATAAAGCTCTTGGCCCCAACGGTTGATAATTACCAGTTCAAAACCTTTCAAGAAGTCGTCGTTGCGTCCGTCGCCATTTGGTGTAAAGGCATTTGGCAGGTCAGTAACCCTAACAGTCAATTCCACTTCATTGCCTACACAGCCTCCATCGGTTACAATTACCGAAACAACATCTCCATCGTTGAAAGCACTGCTGCCCCAAGTGTTGATGCTATCCAATTGCACCGAAGTACCGTTCAAGAAAAACTCGTACCTAGTGTAGTCGCTTGGCTCAACGGTAACAATAAGGGCTTGGTTAATGAATATGCTGTTGTCAGGAGCATCGCTGGTTAATATTGCCGATGGCAATTGCGCTACGTTAACAGTAACCGCTACCCTACCCGTTAAACTACCGCAGCCGTTGGCGTTAGTGGCTTCGGCATAAAAAGTAGTGGTGTTGATTAATGCGCCAGTGTTCAAGGTAGTACCCGAACCTAATAACGTACCGCCAGTTGCAGCATTCCACCAAGTAATGGTTGAATTTGGCGAGGTTGCGGAAAGCGTTGCGCTTTCGTTATAACAAACGCCCCCGTTATTGCCCGTAATAACCGGAGCAACAGGTGCTGGCGATACCACAATAGTAACCGGAACACGGCCACCGCTATAGCGACAACCCAAATCGTTGATTACCTCTACATAGTAAGTAGTAGTTACGATAGGGCTAACGTTTAGTGGCGAAACACCCAAGGAGCTGCCACCTGTTTGTGCGCTAAAGATGTTGTAAGTTATAGCACCGCCAGTTGAACCAGTCGCCGTAATAGTTGCCGATTCGCCTTCGCAAATAGTATCGCCACTGGTAATAATGCTAGGTGCTGTTGGACTTGCATTAACGGTTACATCAATGGTTTGGACAGTTGAATTACCACAGGCATTGGTCGCAATTACGCTTACTTGGTAAGGACCACCGCTAGTAGTCCAATTTACGGTAATGCTATTGCTGCCTTGTCCGGTTGCGATGGTACCGCCGCCGCTCAATGTCCAAGTATAGCCTGTTGCATTGGTTACTGCTCCTATGCTGTAAGGCTCAACACCTGGGCAAACACTAGCAGCCCCGGTTATGCTGCCTGGTTGAGCGGGTGCTCCTGGGGTAATGGTTACATTTAGGGTTGATGCAGTGCTAGTGCCGCAAGAATTGGTGGCAGTTACCGAAACGGTATAGTTACCCGGTGTCCCTGTCCAATCGATAGTAGCATTGGTAGTACCTTGGCCCGATGCTATGGTGCCGCCACCACTTACGCTCCAAGTATAGCTTGTGGCATTGGTTACGCTGGCTATAGTATATGCCACACCATTGGTATTTTGGCAAACACTGTTTGTACCAGTAATGTTACCAGGAATAGTAGGTGGGCCAGGTTGCACGGTTACATTATAACTTGCTGCCAAGGCACTGCTTCCGCAAGCATTGGTGGCGTTTACGCTTAGCGTGTATGGTCCGCCTGATGTAGTCCAGTTAACCGCCACTGTAGCAGTACCTTGACCGCTAGTGATGGTTCCACCACCACTCAAAGTCCACGTATAGCCCGTTGCGTTAGGCACTGAACTAACGGTATAGTTTTCGCTGCTAGGGCACGGGTTGTTATTGCCAGTAATGGCAGCTGCACCCAAAACTGGCGGGCCATCAACAGTTACATCAAAAGTATTAGATGTGCCATTGCCACAAGCGTTAGAAGGGGTAACCTCAATGGTGTAAGGGCCGCCTGTTGCTGTCCAATTGATAATAATGGTTCCAGTGCCTTGTCCAGTTTGAATGGTACCGCCACCGCTAACCGTCCAAGTATAATTGCTTGCACCAGTAACGCCACCAACGGTGTAGGTTTGCGGGCCTGGGCAAGGGAAGTCATTACCTGAAATAGTTGGAGTGCCTGTTGGTGCACCCGGTGTTAAGTTAACCTGTACCGATGAGGCGGCGCTGCTGCCACATTGGTTTTCGGCAGTTACCGAAACGGTGTATGTACCAGAAGCCGAAGCCCAAGTAACATCAATGCTTTCGGTACCTTGGCCACTGGTAATAGTACCAGCAGCACCTACCGTCCAGGTATAGCCAGTTGCCCCCGGTATGGTAGGTATGCTGTATGTTACCGAACCAGGGCATACACCCAGCGGACCGGTTATATTGCCTGGTGTTGGTGGGCTTGCAGGCAATACAGATACGTTGTATGTTGTTGCTGAGCTACTACCACATTGGTTTTGGGCTGTAACTGAAACCGTCCAAGTTCCGGCTGTAGTCCAGTTAATATTTACCGTTTGGTTGCCATTGGTTGCAATGGTGCCTCCGCCGCTTACGCTCCAAGTATATCCAGAAGCTCCTGCTGCTGTCGCTGCAGTATAGGTTTCGCTGCCAAAACAAACAGGCGTGTTGCCCGTAATGCTGGCAGGTGCCGCGGGGTTGGCTGGCAATACGGTTACTTGCAAATCAGACGAACTGCTGTTGCCACAAATATTGGTAGCAACTACGGTTACTGTATAGGGTCCACCGGGGGTTGCCCAGTTAATGGCAATACTGTTGGTACCTTGCCCGCTGGCTATGCTACCACCACCGCTTACCGCCCAAGTATAGCCTGTGGCACCTGCCACAGTTGCAATACTATACGATTGGCTACCCGCACAAACGCTTGCTAAACCGGTTATTGCGCCAGGAACCGGAGGAACCGATTGTGAAACGGTAACCGATGTGGTAGCCGCGCTGCTGGTGCCACAAGCATTGGTAGCAGTAACCGATACGGTATGGGTGCCCGATGTGGTCCAATTTACGGTAAAGCTGGTGCTATTGGCACCCGATACTACCGAACCACCTCCGCTTACGCTCCAAGTGTAAGTATCGGCACCTGCGACAGCTGCAATGGTATAGGTTTGGTTGCCCGTACAAGCAGTATTGGTGCCTGTTATTGGGCCTGGGGTTATAGGTGGTGCGCCGGCAACCGTTACGGTTATTGGCGTAGCGTTTACGCTTCCACAGCCGTTTGAAGCAGTGATAGATACGTTGTACGTGCCTGCAGCAGTCCAGTTAATAGTTGCGTTGCGCGTACCTTGACCACCAGTAATGCTGCCGCCACCGCTTACGCTCCATGTGTAAGTAGTAGCGCCAGCAACTGCTGGTACGCTGTATGGTTGGCTGCCTACGCACACATTGGTAAGGCCAGTAATAGCGCCAATAGAAGTTGGAGGGCCGGCTTGAACGTTTACCTGCAAGGTTTGTGCAGCACTGGTTCCGCAGCTGTTGGTGGCAGTTACTGATATGGTATAAGGACCGCCTGATGTTGTCCAACTTACGCTAGCCGATGTACCGCTGCCCGTGATAGTGCCGCCGCCGCTTACGCTCCAGGTATAACTGGTGGCATTGGCTACCGCCCCTATACTATAAGCCTCGGTGCCTGGGCATGGATTAGTATTGCCCGTAATTGCACCGGGTTGCGCTGGTTGAGGGTTGCTTACTGTAACTGATAGCGTTCGGGCGGAACTGGTACCGCAACTATTGGTAGCAGTTACCGAAACTGTATAAGTGCCTGGTGTGGTCCAGTTTACAGAGGCGGAAGTTCCGCTACCCGAAATAGTGCCACCTCCGCTTACGCTCCAAGTATAGCTGCTAGCATTGGTTACGGCACCAATAGTATAAGTTTGGCTACCCGGGCAAGCAGGGTTAGGGCCGCTAATAGTGCCAGGTTGCAACGGAGCAGCTGGCAAAACGGTAATAGTAACTGAAGGGCGGGTTGCACTTACGCAACCGGGGTTAGCCGTATCCTCAGTTTCTACATAATAGGTAGTAGTTACGATTGGGCTAACGGTGAGTGGTGTGGTTCCTAATAAAGTGCCGCCCGTTGATGCTGTATATACTTTATATACTACGTTGCTACTTGTACCACTGGCATTTATTTGACTTGAACCTCCCGGGCAGAAGTTGTTGTTGGTAGCCGTTACGCTATTGGCAGCCTCTGGCCGGTTACAAATAATAGTGCGACACGCAACAGCGGATGTGGTGCTGGGTGTTGTAATAACCATGGTCAATGCACTTGCGGAAACAGCAGTGGTTGTGATAGGGGTAAAACTCGATAAGCCAGGCGTAAAACTTGCCCTAGATAGGTTCAAATTAGCCTCTGGACAACCCGTGTTATTGAGCAAGCCGTTCTTATCTGCTTTAATCAATTCATAATCATAGCCACCGCTACCGCCAGAACCAAAGCCCGTAGAAATCATCATGTATGATGAGTCGGCAGCCTGAATGCCTTCTGGCAAAAGCGATACGCTTAAAAAGGATGTAGAGGTAGGTGAGTAGTATTTTTGGAAAATTAAACTGCCATTACTTGGGTTGATTTTAAGAATAAACGCTGAAAAAACAGGCGGAACATTGAAACCAATATAAGTACCAAACATTGCATAATTGCCATCATTGGTTTGCACAATATCGGTGCCGAAAGCTTGATCAAAACTCAAGAAACCGAAGGAATATCTACTTCCAGCCGTAACGCTGCCTGCCGAACTCATTCGAATATAATAGGGCCTTCCGTTATCACCACCTGAGATAAGCACCTCACTTCCACTCAACGCTCTAATAGAGGAGCCATCTTGGCTATTACCCCCACCATAACGATACGACCATTGGCGAGCACCCGATGTATTTGTTTTGATAACCACCGCATCGGTAGGTCCATCGTTGCCACTCTCGTTCACAGAACCCGTAAAAATGTAACCATCCGATACTTCAGCCACATCAACCAACGAATGGTCATCAACAAAGGCTGTGGTATAGAAAAACACATTGCCCCATTGCAGCGCTCCGCTTGAGTTAACCTTTATACAATACATATTAGTGGAGTCTTGCCTAACCAATGCACCAGCTCCATCGGGGTCGGCACCAGTAATGCTGCCAGCTACCACAAAACCACCATCGGAAGTAGGTATAACCCTATTGCCAAAACTATTGGTACTAGCAACTTGGTAGGTATTGGCCCACGTAACATTGCCCGCGGCATCGGTGCGCATCAACATCAAATCGGAGCCATTGGAGCCAGTAATAATGTACCCGCCCGAAGCTACCCGCTTGATATCTTGAAAATCGGTTGCCACAGAAAGCGCATTATAGCGCTTTGACCATACAACTGTGCCGATGTTATTTACCTCGGTAAGAGTGCCCGATATTGGGATAAAACTAGTATTGGTGCCCGCAAACACCACGTTGCCCGATGAAGCCTGAACTAAGCCTCCGGGTAAATCAAACAATGAAATATCGTAGTTGATGCGGTAAGTGGTTTGCTGGGCATGCAATGCAAAAGTGCACAACATTAGTAACGGCAATACCCAGGAGGTAATGCCTAGTCGATAATAAAGGGCCATTTTCATAACCTGGTCTCGTTATTCTGGTTGGTTAGTTTAATTAGTTCAGTTGTTGCCATTCACTTATTCAGGGTCAGGGCATTGGTCGATGTTAAGTTAAATTATTTTAGCAGCAATACACTACCTTTTGAGCGTTGTGCGGGTATTTGCAGGTTTAAAAACTCTACATAAAGGTCCCATACATACACCCCGTCTTGCGCGTTAACGCCTTTGAGGGTTCCATCCCAACCTTTGTTCATATCGTCGGTTTCAAACACTTTCTCTCCCCATCGGTCGTGCACCCTGAAAACAAGGCGTCTTACGCCTTTATGGTATACATACAGTATGTCGTTTGTTCCATCGGCATTTGGGCTGAAAGCATTGGGCACAATGGCGATATACTCGCCTGGCAATACCGTAATGGTAACGCTATCAGATGCGGTGCAACCCAGCGCATCGGTGTATACCAGCACATATGTAGTGGTGCTATCCGGCGAAAGTGAAGTCGTTTGGCAATTGTCGCAAGCCAAATAATCACTTGGGGTCCATAAATAGCTACCGCCTGCCGAGCCAGTTACAGTGCCTGTAAGCTCCAACACACTTTCAAATTGAATGATTGTAGTGTCCTCGCCTGCATCCACGGTAAATGGGGTTGCCACAGTAACCAAAACATCATCGGTGGCGGTGCAGCCGCCTGCATTGGTAATGGTAACGCTATAAGTACCGCTAGCGGCAGCAGTAATACCTTGCGTAGTATCGCCCGTAGACCATGTATAGGCACCTGCCAATCCCGCATCCAGGCCGATGGTTTGTCCGTCGCATAGGTCGATATCATCACCCAAGTTAACGCTCGGCGGAGCAGGATTGGTTAACGTAATGCTTAAGAAAGCCGAGCAATTCGACACATCGGTAACTGTAACATTATAAGTACCTGCACCAAGGTTTAGCAAGGTATCGGTACTCGCACCTGTCGACCATGTGGTAACATTTGGTGGAGTGCCACCCGCTACATTAATGCCTACCCAGCCATCAGTGCCTCCAGGGCAGGTTGGGTTGAAACTGCTAGGGGTCAGTACTAAAGTATTGTTGGCTTCATTTACCGTCACTAACAGAGTGGTATCACAGCCATTTACATCGCGGGCTATAACGGTATAGTTTCCGCCGCCAACGGTAAATACATTACTCGCACCAAAACTGCCGCCGTTAAGGTTGTACTGGAATGGCGCTGTACCAGAAGCTGCAACAACAGTTACGGTTATGCTTCCATCGGCATTGCCACAACTGGCCGGTGTGGTAGTTGCCGAGGCCAATAAGCTACAACACTGTCCACCGGCAACTATGTTTACCTGTGCAGTGCTGATGCAACCATTAGCATCTTCAACCGAAACCGTGTATGGGCCTGGCGCCAATCCAGTAATGCTAGCGCCTGTGGCTAAGTTGCTCCAAGTGTAGGTTAATGGTGCAGCGCCGCCAGTAGCAGTTACCGTTGCGGTTCCATCGGCTGCTCCAGCGCATGATTCGTTGTTCGACGAAACTGTGAGCACTGCCCCACCGGCATCGCTTATGGTAATGGTGCTATCCAGTTGGCAGTTGGGTTGGCCGTTATCGGTTACCGTTACAGTATACGTTCCGGCTGCTAGGTTATTAATCAATGCAGTAGAAGCACCATTGCTCCAGATATTGATAAACGGACCCGTGCCCGATACATTCGTTACTTCAAGTGAACCATTGCTTTGGCCACAGCTAGGGTCAATTACATCCAAATCAAATGCTAGATTACAGCAGTTTGGCCCCGCAGGTACGGCAATAAATCCTGAAACTTGGCAACCTAATGCATCTGTTACGGTCACGTTGTAAGTGCCCGGTGCAAGACCCGTTAAATCCTCCGTGGTTGCTGTATTGCTCCAACCAAATACGTAACCGCCTGCTCCACCACTTACGGTTAAATCTACAGTGCCATCATCATTACCCAAACAAGTTTCGGCAGTGGCTACTATATTATCAATTACCGGGGCGTTAGGGTTGCTCAACGATATGGTAGTATCCAACTGGCAGTTAGGGTAAGTGTTGTCGGTAATGGTAACGCTATAAGTTCCAGCACCAACGTTCAACAAATTTTGACCTGACGAGTTGTCGCTCCAAAGGAAACTATAACTGCCCGAGCCGCCCAAGTTGGTAATATTTACCGAGCCATCGTTGTTGCCACAAGTTGGGTTAGTGGTAGCAATGGTATAGCTCAAGTTACAACAGTTTGGCCCCGCTGCAACCACCACATTCGATACCGCTTGGCAACCCACTCCGTCAGTTACCGTTACGCTATAACTACCGGGTACAAGTGCGGTAGCAGTTGCTGTAGCCTGAGCGGGAGTTGTATTCCAATTGTAAGTTAAGGCTCCGGTGCCACCTGAAGCAGCTACCGTTGCCGTGCCATCGCCGTCGCCTAAGCAAGTTTCAGCAGTACTGGCTATGTTACTAATAGTTGGTGCATTGGCGCTACTCAAAGTAATGGTAGTATCGCGGTTGCAACCTTGCGTAACGTCGGTAACGGTTACGCTGTATGTTCCTGCGCCAATGCTTGTAAGAGTATTGGTAGCACTTATGCCACCTGTCCAAGCATATGTGTAATTGCCACTTCCGGTGGTTACATTTATGGTTATGCTTCCATTGGTAGCGCCACAAGTAGGGCTTGCAGTACTTGCCGAAATAGCCAAGTTACAACAAGGCGGCCCTGCAGCCACGCTTGTGCTACCTGTAACGGAGCATCCACTGGCATCCGTTACGGTTACGGTATAGTTGCCATCGGCAAGGTTATTGATGTTGGCACCCGTATTAGCTGGTGTCCAAGTATAAGTAAGTGCTCCGGTTCCGCCACTGGCGTTTACCGCAATACTGCCATCGTTAAAACCAGCGCAAGTTTCAGCGGTTGGGGTAATGCTATTTATCACAGGCGAATTAGGAGAAGTTAGGGTAATAGTAGTATCCTTAAAACAGGTAGGCTGACCAGTATCGGTTATCCTTACGGTATAAGTGCCAGCAGTTAATCCGGTACGCGATGCACCTAATACACCGCCGGGGGTCCAAGTATAAGTATACGGCCCCGTGCCTTGGGTAACGTTTATACTGATAGTGCCATTGCTAGCGCCGCAAGCCGGGTTGGTAGCCGTAGCCCCAATAGTTAGGTTGCAGCAACTCGGCAATACGGTAACGGTTACTTGGTCGGTTACAGTTACGCATCCTGCCGTATCGCTGGCGCTAAGGGTATAGGTAGTTGCACCCGTTGGGCAAACTTGTGGCGTTAGGGTAGTTGAGCCCGTCATGTTGGTGGTGGGGCTCCAAGTTATATCGGCAGGGTAACTGATCTCAGGGTCGTTAAAAGTAATACGCCAGTTATTAAAAAATCCTGTACCAAAAGCAGCCCCAGGTAAACTTACCCTCAACTTCCATACACCATTGGAGGTACAACCATTTAAGTTTGTAAAAGGCTGGTTGGGGCTAAAGCTTCCAGTATATGGCGGGGAGCCTGTAGTTATTGCAGGTGCAGCTGGCACAAAACACAAATTAGATAAGGTATTGCCTTGGGTTATAATATTTTGAGGCAAAAGCAACAAAACTGTTCCGTCGGGGCAAATTAGCTCAAAACGCAGGTTTCGGGCAGTTATGGTTACAGGTACTGGCGGAAAAACACTAAAATCTAACCCAGTACCAAAGTATGTGAGCGAACCGATGCAAACCGATTGTATAACAACCGGATTGATAGTAAGATTATTGAGCCCGGTTACGTTAATGTTAATCTCTGCTGGGCTACCTGGTGCTATCACCTGAAACTCATTGTTTGAATAAGTAGGGGTTTGCTGAGGGCTTTTTATCACTTTAGCCGTCGCATTCAAGTTGGCACATGTGCCTGGGCAAATGCTGGTATCGTTGCCAGCGTTAATGTCTATAGTTGGGTTTACCACTGTAAGCGTAACCGTATCTCGGCAGATGGTAGTGCCATTAGTCATCAGCACAAAATAATTGGTAGTGGTTTGTGGGCAAACCCTGTTAGGGCTTGCACCACCAGAGTTGCCTTGGCCATAAGAGTAACCATCGTGTTGCCAAGTAATATTGTAGGTAGGGTCGTTGTAATAAATGGCCACGTTATCGATGCCCCAGTGGTC
>CAIOSU010000311.1 GCA_903861055.1 uncultured bacterium | reverse complement strand
CTCTTAATACATACAGTATAAAGTAAAGCACCATAACGATAACCATTATAGAGCTAAAGTGGTTGAGCTGGTAAAATAGCTGGTTTTTTTGATCAGAAGAGACAAAACCAATAATTATGAGGACGGTAGCAATTGCAGCTACACCAACGGGCACAAACCTTTTGTTTGAAAAATAAGTGAATATGACCGCAACAACAAACCCATAACCCGAAAAAAACTGCTCAGGATATTGGAGCCCTAGTATACCACATATAACAAGTAGTGGCAAGCTTAGCCATGAGATATATTTTATGTTGCTATACCTAGTTTTCATGTTGCCCCACTAAGATAAGCATTATCTACGGTCAACAGGAAGCCAAATAAGTACACAAGTAAGCAGTTTTAAAACGTAACTGATGTTGGAGAATTAATCTTCAATTTTTCCGCTTCCTTCAAAGGTTTTGTTAAGCAAGAATGCTTTAATGAACCCATCTAAACCGCCATCCAACACAGCTTGTGCATTGCCTACTTCGTAGCCGGTGCGCACGTCTTTAACCAGCTTGTATGGGTGCAACACGTATGAGCGGATTTGTGAACCCCATTCAATTTTCATCTTGTTGCCCTCTACCTTGTCGCGCTCTTCGTTGCGTTTGCGCATTTCTATTTCGTAAAGGCGGCTCTTCAACATTTGTAAGGCGCGTTCGCGGTTTTGGCCTTGGCTTCGGGTTTCTTGGCACTCCACTACCAAGCCCGACGGAGCGTGGCGCACCCTTACAGCTGTTTCCACTTTGTTTACGTTCTGCCCACCGGCGCCACTACTACGGAAAGTATCCCAATCCAAATCGCTCGGGTTGATGTTGATTTCAATCGTGTCGTCAACCATGGGGTAAACAAAAATCGATGCAAACGAGGTGTGCCTCCGTTTAGCTGAGTCGAATGGAGAAATGCGCACCAACCGGTGCACACCACTTTCTGCTTTCAGGTAGCCATAGGCAAACGGGCCTTCGAATTGTAGGGTAACTGATTTGATACCTGCCACATCGCCATCTACTTTATCCAGTTCGCTTACCTTCATGCCGTGGCTTTCGCCCCACATGATGTACATGCGCATCAATATCGATGCCCAATCGCAGCTTTCAGTGCCACCTGCACCAGAGTTAATTTCCAATACTCCTGGTAGTTGGTCTTCGGGCGAGTTGAGGGTCGATTTCAGTTCCAGCTCTTCCAAAGCGTCTTCTGCCTGGCCAAACTGTGCTTTAAGTTCTTTCTCGGTTACCTCACCCTCTTTAAAAAACTCGAGCAGCACTTCAACCTCTTCCACAGAAGCCTCTGTTGATTGGTAATCTTTTACCCAGCCTTTATCAATCTTGATTTTTTTCATCACCTCCTCGGCTTTTTTCGGATTGGTCCAAAAGTCGGGCTGTGTGCTTATTTTTTCGTTCTCTTGTATTTGATAAACTCGTTTATCAACGTCAAAGATACCTCCTCAGAGAGAGCAACTTGCTCTTAAGCTCCTTATAGTACTCGATGGTCATATTGGCATCGCGATTTTAGTGGATAATGAATGCGGCTGCAAAGATATGGATTAATAAGCGAACCAGCGTGTGTAAGTTTGTGATGGCACT
>CAIOSU010000310.1 GCA_903861055.1 uncultured bacterium | reverse complement strand
GTTGAAGTATCTAATACCCGCAACCATACTTTACCCTCTTTGGTCATTGTGAATGTCTGCAACCTAGAAGAATCCTGCCACTTGTACAAGAACTTATTGGATGTAGGCGCAGTAAACAACAACTTCACAGCCGTTGAACACTGTGTACTTGTATCTGGCAAATCAAATACAGGACCTCTTTTAATTGTTATAATTTTACTTCTGGTAATCGTATCTACCTGCCCACAATCTAGTGTAACCGGTATTTTCAAAACCACATAATAGGTCCCAATTTTTTGAAATTTGTGATACACTACTTTACCCGTATCACGTGTGCCATCCCCAAAATTCCAACGATAGCCTCTGATTTTGGGCTTGCCCTCAACCACCGCTTCGATTTTAACATCTTCACCCGGACATTGGGTTTTACGGGTCACCTTCACATCATAATTCAAATTTTCAAAAACAGCACCCGCTGAGTAGGCATAACTTTCATATGGGCCAGCACCGTATGCAACGCAAATAAATCCACTATCACTTTGTATCGTATTTGAACTGGGATTGTTCACTTTCACCATGGAATAAGCATATTTGGTACCCACATTGGTGAACGTAGACGCCGCCAAGCTTGTCCCATTCACTTTCACAGAACTCTTGGCTCTTTGATCCACCAAAATATTCACCCAGTGTTGGTTCATGTTGCTCGTTGTAGCGGTACCCACCAACGTTTTGATCAAACGCTGATTCACATCTGGCGATATGAACATCGCAGGATCTCCCGCTGTGCCACCCAAACCAGAACAAACACCATTCTTCATATACTGAATCACATAAGCTGGTTTATCCGTTGAGATGCTTACAGCTGTACCAGTTGTAACATGCTTATAAATCCACTGACCCTTCTTTAAAATGGTATTATCCAAGGTTCCATTGATAAAGACCTTGGTAGTATCGCTAGCCGCCATCACTTTATAAGCATAACCACCTGTTTGACCGCTGAATGGCATCAACACATAATCTTTACCCAATGCCAAAGTCGGCAACACCTGCGTATACAAGTGATCCCTACCGTTTACACCTGAGCCACAATTCCCTTTGGTTACGTGGCTAGATCTGGCACCAGAAAATACGTTCACCTTGCCACATCCTTCCACTACACGCACTCGCGTACCTGTTAAATCACCCTTGATTGCACCAGTTGTTGACCAAGACGTTGCTGCAGGATCCGTATTATTTGTACCATCCGTATTCTTTGATTGAACCTCATAAACCTGGCCCCTAGCCAAAGTAACGGTAAATGGCGAACCCGCTGTTTTACCACCCTTGGTATCGACCGTTGGTGTGATTTCAACTTTTACGTTTGCATCCATCCCTACAATCACGAATTCACTTTCCGCCCAACGATTCGATGTAGGAAAACCCGCAGTTCCGGCATTGTTAGGAAAACTGGCGATGTAAAACTCTGGGGCAGATGGAATGCTTTCATAAGGCAACACAAACGTGGCATCAGAACGATTCAATTCCAAATTCAAACAGTATACATTCACTGGGTCTTTAGCCACAATTCGAAGTCCTTTCTTGCTATTCACATCCGCAGCGCCAAACTCAGAACCCGTTGGATAGTAATAGGTTCTATCTACCTCAATGCGGTTTACTTTGCCCGCTGTGATGTTCACCGTTTGATTCGAGCCAGCCACACGCGGATTATCCAAAACCAATGTGGTATTTATCTCGGATGTAACAAACAGCAATAGCGTATCGGGCAAGCCGCCGCTCCGAGTTTCCATTTCCATGAAACTCATGTAAAAAGTTTTTCCTGTTGAAGTAATCTGTGCTGAAGCCTTTTCGATCCCAAAAGTCAAGAACGCAAGGAAAATAAAGGCAATTTTGTATAGTAATTTCATGCTAAATGATAATTCCGGTTATGTACATAGTACATAACGTCAAATGATTGAGTTTTGTTGCCTGGGATTCAAAAAAAATGGAGCATTTTAGCTACTTATTGACAATTGCCATACAATCAGGCAATTGCGCCACTGAAGACTATTTCATCGTTCCAATAAATCGCCACAAATTGACCCGCCGTCACCGCCTTGTCTGGGGCTGAAAAAACCACCTGAAAACCCCCATCAATTTCTAACAATTTACAGCCCACCAAAGCCTGCCTGTAACGAAACCTACACACCAATTCGGCAGAGTCCAAAACCTCCTCTTTCAAACTAGGTCTCACCCAATGTGCTTCCTCT
>CAIOSU010000309.1 GCA_903861055.1 uncultured bacterium | reverse complement strand
CTAGTATCGGGTTTGGTGCTGTTGGCTATATGGCCTTTGCTGGCGTTGGTGGCAGTTATGGTAAAACGCAGTTCGCATGGGCCGGTATTTTATAAGCAAGAGCGTGTAGGGCTGCACGGGCACCCATTCTTCATTTACAAGTTCCGCTCCATGTTTATTGATGCTGAGCAGCAGGGGCCCGCGCTTTCGTCGGACGACGACCCACGCATAACCCGTTGGGGTAAAGTAATGCGTAAGTATAGGTTGGATGAATTACCACAGTTTTGGAACGTATTGAAAGGCGATATGTCGCTAGTTGGCCCGCGCCCCGAGCGCCAGTTTTTCATCGACCAGATATTACCTATTGCCCCAGCCTACAAGCATCTGCAAAAAGCCAAACCTGGTATAACCTCTTGGGGCATGGTAAAATTTGGCTACGCCGAAAACGTTGACCAAATGGTAGAGCGCATGAAATACGATATACTATACGTAGAAAACATGTCGCTCGCCCTCGATTTTAAAATACTGATTTACACCGTGCTGATTTTGGTGCAGGGTAAGGGGAAATGAGCTAGACTTTCTTGAAAGCGATTAGTGAAGGTGATTTATTACATCGGCTAGAAACGTATTTGCCGTTTTTCCCTAATTTCATCGCATACCAATATTGCCAGTTGCTATGTCATTACCCAACCACATACCTTATACGTGCCCAACCTATGCCCCTGCTGAAATGCTAGGGCGGGCGCAACAATACTATCAGCAATTGGATACCCGGCGCACCGTGCGCGAGTTTGCTGATACACCTGTGGCAAAAGAGGTAATAGAGCAGTTGATTTTAGCCGCTTCATCGGCACCATCGGGGGCACACAAGCAACCGTGGACGTTTTGTGCAGTGGGCGATGCGGCGATGAAACGCAAAATACGTGAAGCCGCCGAAGAAGAGGAGCGCCGCAACTATGCCGGCCGCATGAGCACCGAGTGGCTGCAGGATTTGGCGCAATTTGGCACCGATGCCAACAAACCTTTTTTAGAGATGGCACCGTGGCTCATTATCGTCTTCCGTAAAAGCTACGACCTTACCGAGCAAGGCAAACGCAACAACTACTATGTGCAAGAATCGGTGGGCATAGCTTGTGGCTTTTTGCTTACCGCTATACATCAAGCGGGTTTGGTGGCGCTTACGCACACGCCCAGCCCCATGAATTTTTTGTGCGACATATTGCAACGCCCCGCCAACGAAAAGCCCTTTCTATTAATTCCCGTTGGCTACCCCGCCCCCAACGCCCAAGTGCCCGACATTAAGCGTAAGGGTTTGGAGGATGTGGCAGTGTTTTATTGATTGGTTACCACCTAATCAACGCCGAACCCCAGGTAAAGCCGCTGCCAAAGGCCGCTACGCACACCAGGTCACCGTCTTTTATTCGGCCTGCTTGCAGCGCTTCGCTAAAGGCCAAGGGTATGCTGGCGGCGGTGGTGTTGCCGTATTTGTGTATGTTGTTAAACACTTGGTCGTTGGTAAGGCCTAGGTCGTTTTGCACATACTCGGCTATGCGCAGGTTGGCTTGGTGGGGTATCAGTAAGTCTAAGTCGGCAAGGGTAAGGCCGTTGTGGTTTAGGGCCTCGTGTATCACTTCCGGGAAACGCACAATGGCGTGTTTAAACACCAACTTGCCGTTCATGTGTGGCAGTAAGTCGCCATTCGTCAACATTTCGGCAGTAATGCGCTCTTTTCGGTTGCTACCTGGGTGTTGCAGCATCAGCTCTTCGGCAAACTCCCCATCGCTGTGTATGTGTGTAGAGAGAATGCCCTTGCTAGTATCGTCGGTTGCTTGTATTACGACTGCCGCAGCGCCGTCGCCAAATATTACAGCCATATTGCGGCCACGGTCGCTCAGCTCCATTACGTTGCTCTGTATTTCGCCGCAGGCCAATAGTACGTTTTTGTACATGCCCGAGCGTATGTAGGCATCAGCCACCGATAGGCCATAAATAAAGCCCGAGCATTGCTGCCTTACATCAATAGCGGGTATGTTTTTGATGCCTAATTGGCGCTGCATGAGTACGCCGCAACCCGGAAAGTTGTAATCAGGGCTAAGGGTGGCAAATATAATCAGGTCAATATCTTGGGCGGTGATACCAGCATTTTTCAAGGCAATTTCGGCGGCCCGTGTACCCATTTTCGATACTGTGTCGTCGCCTTCCTTAAAAAAGCGCCTTTCTTTGATGCCCGTGCGCTCCACAATCCACTCCGAAGAGGTATCCATATGGGCGGTAAGCTCCTCGTTGGTAACTATTTGCTCTGGCACATAGTGCCCTACACCCGTTATGCGTGCTCTTTTCATATGCTCACTTTGCGGTTTTCATCAATTAGCGGTTACTTTATCATCGGCAACCTTTGGGGGCTAAATTACCAACATTCGCGTGAAACAAGTAAACTTCTTTTTGCAATGACTGATAGAACCAATATTGGCAGCGGTGCCCCATGGGAAAACATAGTTGGCTACTCGCGTGCCGTAAAAACCGGGCCTTTGATTGAAATTAGTGGCACCACGGCCATTGATGCCCAGGGCAACGTAGTTGGTGAGGGCGATGCGTATGCCCAGACCCAGTTTATTATTCAGAAAGCGGTGGAGGCATTGGCGCAATTAGGCACTGGCCTGCATAGTGTGGTGCGCACACGCATGTTTGTTACCGATATAGCTCAATGGGAGCAGATGGGCAAAGCGCATGGCGAGTTTTTCAAAGAGATTAAACCAGCCGCTACTATGGTAGAAGTAAAGGCTTTAATTGACCCTAAGCTGTTGGTAGAAATAGAATTTACAGCCTGGGTAGGTTAATTAAAGCACGCGCTTAGCAAAAAGGAAGCGCTTTTCCCAATAATCCCAGCTTGCCGACTCTGGATCGTCAATAACCACCCCTTGCGACGTAGAGGAGTGTATAAATGCCAGCTTTCCGTTGGTGTTGCTATATACCATAGCCACATGCTGTGTGCGGTAAGAGTTGCCTTTACGGGTACCATAAAACAATAAATCGCCGGGCTTAACCATGGCCAATGGTACTGGCGAACCTACATATGAAAGCTCTTGCGAGCTATGTGGTAATTTGATATTCAGTTTTTTATACAAATAGCTTACAAACCCTGAGCAGTCGAACCCAGTAGAAGGCTCGCAGCCCGCGTACCGATAAGGCAAGCCTAGAAAATTAGTGCTGTAGAGTATTAGCTTGTCAACTAACGATGAGTTGGCACTATGGTCAGGGTCAAGGGTGGGGGCTTCATTTACCAGCACGTTGGCACCGGCAATGGTAATTTTGGTCGTGTTTTTAGAGGAAGGGTAAAGCCAAGTATACTCTTCGGTAGTATCTTTGTAAACGGTAGCCAAGTAGCCGTAAAGTGCTTTGGCACCATCATTATCCCCTGCTTTCAACAACCCGGGGCCAATTTGTATGGCAGCAACGTGTATTTGTTTCTGTTCGGCTGCAAACTTGCCTATTTTTTTACCATAAAGGTCATGTGCCGATTTAAGCTGCGCAAGTGCATTCATTAAATTGTTAGTTGCTTTGTCGGTTTTGTATAGTTGCCAATAACAGGCAGCAACATACAACGGGAACTGGTACTTTTTGGGGTAAGTTTCGGTGTATTTCTGGGCCTTTTTAATGCACTTTTCGTAGCTGCCATCTATGTACAAATCGTTCAATTGCTCAGCTTCTTTCTGCTGGGCAAAGGCTGTTAGCGATACGCATAACAGCACCAAAATCCATATTTGCTTCAGGCAATTCACAGCGCAAAGATAAGAATGTGATTGAGAGTAGGAAATTTGGAGGGCTCAGGCAAAGGTTAAAGATTCTTAAATTAAGAGCCGCCTATACCCTATCGGGGGTATTTTGTTTATTTCTATCTACTTTATACCCTAAAGGGATTATTTTGCGTTATTATCTATAATTTATACCCGATAGGGGTTATTATTAATTAAATTGTTATTTTTATACCCAAACGGGTATAGATATGGATGGAATAGGAAATTATATTAAGCGGAAAAGGGCGGAGCTAAATTTGACCCAAGAGAAACTTGCCTTAAAAGCAGGTGTTGGTTTGCGCTTTTTGCGGGAACTGGAGCAAGGTAAAAGCACTTTGCGAATGGATAAGGTGAATCAAGTTTTGCAGTTGTTTGGTCAAGAATTGGGACCAGTGCCCATCAATAGAAACGTACCAGAATGAGAGTAGCTAAAGTTTACATACACGATATTGAAGCTGGACGGCTACTGGAAACAGAAGATGGGTATGAGTTTCAGTACTTGCCACAATACCTATTGCTTAAGTATGCTGAGCCAGTTAGCCTGACTTTACCATTGCAGGAAAAGCCCTATGCCAATAGGTACCTATTTCCATTTTTTGATGGACTGATACCCGAAGGATGGTTATTGGATATTGCAACCAGAAATTGGAAGATTAATCCACGCGACCGGATGGGCCTGCTACTGCAGTGCTGCCATGATTGTATAGGTGCTGTTAGTGTTTTTGCTGAGGAGGCGGCCGAAGATGAGTAGTCAATGTTTGTATTGTTATCAATTGCTCGATGGTGGAGCGCTAGATTATCACCCTGCTTGCAGCAAGAAACTATTTGGTGTAGCCGTGCCACCGGTTTTGCCATATAGCGAGGCACAGATACAAGAACTTGCGGTTGAAGTGGTGCGCAGCCAGTTTGCGCTAACGGGTGTTCAAGCAAAACTCTCTTTGGATATAGTTTCAGGTGAAAACAAACAAGCGCCTAAGCGATTTACAATTGTCGGTTTATGGGGTCAGTTTATTCTTAAGCCCCCATCCGACCATTACCCTTCGTTACCCGAATTGGAAGACCTTACCATGCATTTGGCCGAATTGAGCGATATAAAAACAGTGCCTCATGGTTTGATACGGTTAGGCCAAAGCTTGGCTTACATAACTAAACGGGTGGATAGGGTAAACGGCAAAAAACTACACATGGAGGACATGTGCCAAATAACCGATAAGCTGACTGAGGATAAATACAGGGGCTCGTATGAACAAATAGCAAAAGCAATAAATAGTTATGCTGATAACCCAGGCTTAGACGTAATTGAATTTTATGAACAAGTTTTATTCTCTTTCTTAACGGGCAATGCCGATATGCATCTCAAGAATTTTTCGTTGTTGAAGAAAGCGTCTAACAGCTATTTGCTATGCCCTGCATACGATATGGTTGCAACGGCGTTGGTAGTGCCCAATGATAAAGAGGAATTGGCGTTGAATTTGAATGGTAAGAAAAGGAAAATAAAACGGGATGATTTTGTTGTAGCCATGCAGCGGGCAGGGATACCAGCCAAAGCGATAGAGAATATCTTCAACAAGTTTGCAACATCCATACCTTTGTGGCAACCATTTATCGCCAAAAGCTTTCTTCCATTAGAAATGAAAGAGCAGTTTTGGGCGCTTGTACAAAATAAGGCTCGGCAAATTGAGTTATAGTTATACCATGAAGCACCTCGCATATATCTTACTTTGCATAGCCCTTATGGGCAGTGCCTGCACCAAACAGCAGCCAGAGTACCCAGTGCAGTATTATGTCAGCGTGCAGAATATCTGGGGGGTCGATTCGCACCCAACTGATTACCCGGCTTATGCCAGGCTCGACCCATTTTTGGCCGTAAGCCATCGCGAAACTACCAACCTGTTCAACCTCCTGTTTCCGGCCACCGATGGCATCAGACAGATGGCCGAATCAGGGGTAATGGTAAAACTGGAACAAGAAGTGGACGAGCAGCGCGGGGGTGACTTGGCTTTAGATAGGTCGTTGGGCGATAGATTGACTTTTTTTGAAACGAGCACTGTTTTTCTCGGTTTCAATGACGTAAATACCTACCTAACCCTCATTGCACACATTAGCCCCAGCCCCGATTGGTTTATCAGTGCCTACAAAGTAAACTTAAAACCTAATGGCGTTTGGATGGATAGGGTGGTATTATACCACGGTGCATATGATGCGGGCATTGACTTGTCGCTGACTTTTACCGGAGATGCTCGACCTGCCAACCCAGCCCAGCCCG
>CAIOSU010000308.1 GCA_903861055.1 uncultured bacterium | reverse complement strand
TATTTCTTCTTGTATAACGTGCTTAAACACTTCCTTGTAAGCTTTACGGTCTTGGTCTACTACCACTAAACCAAAACGACCGAACAGCTCATTTACCAACCATAAGGTGGCTCGGCCCAAGGTATCGTGCTGGGTATATGCCTGGCGTACTATGGCCAGCAACTCGGTAGCATGTGCCATACCGCCCAGCTTTTCTTCAATTTGATTGATTAGGGCATCCAATCCTTTGGTATCCATTCGGCCAACAGGGCCCGCTGCGGCATGGTCCCAAGTAAGTTTTTCGCCAAAAAGATGGATGTGATTAATTTCCTCAAAGTCGTGGTCTTCGCTGCCTATCCAATACACCGGCACAAAGTTGAACTGCGGGTAACGCTGGCGCAATTGCTCAGCAATATTGATAGTGCTCAATATCTTATTTACGAAAAACAGAAATCCTCCAAAAATATTGGGCTGATGTGCCGTGGTGATGGTAAACGTATTGTCGTTGGTAAGCAATGAGATATTGGTACGCACCTCCTCGCTTAAAGCTATACCGTCGTATTGTTGGTTAAGTTCGTTTACTAATATGGCTCGGTTGAGTGGGGTTTTGTTTTTATCGGCAATCACTTGTTCTATAGCATCGATGTTTACCTTATACTTATAGAACCCATCTAAACAGGGCATATAGTTAAGGTAATCTTGTATAAAGCGCGGAAGCACGCCAGTGGTGGTATAGGTTAGTGTGGTTTTTCTCATGCTCTTTTTGGTCCATAGTCCATGGTCCATAGTCCATGGTAAAACAGTTTAAGGGTATTTGATAATAAGCAAACAACGAAACCTTGAAATCGTTTCATTCCGTTTGCAAAATAGCAAAAACTAGTGCCCTTACGGCAGGGTAGATGTTAACAAAGGTGAATACTGATGTTGCAACGTTGGAATCCAGTCTAGTTGCCTGCTATTGTAAGATCCCGTTGCCCTCTTCCTCGCTTCCAGCGAGGATGCCATAACTTTGAGCCTTCGGCTCAACCGTAATGCGGGCAAATGTTGCGTGTTGAGCTGGAAGCTCAATGTTAGTTTATCCTCGCTAGAAGCAAGGACAAGTTAAAGCACTCTATGCACTCACACTCAAACCTGAATTAAACTACATCCCCAATCAAATCAAACTCGGTAGCATCGGTGATGCGCACGTTGGCAAAGTCGCCAATGCGGACAAAGAACTTGCTGGCATCAACCAATACTTCGTTGTCCACTTCGGGGCTATCAAACTCGGTGCGGCCCACAAAGTGTTGGCCTTCTTTGCGATCGAATAGTACTTTATAAGTGTTGCCTATTTTGGTTTGATTGATTTCGAAAGAGATTTCTTCCTGTACTTCCATCAACCTTGCAGCACGCTCTTGTTTTACTTCGTCCGTTATATTGTCCTCAAACTCATAGGCACCGGTACTTTCCTCGTGAGAGTATGGGAACACTCCTAAGCGGTCAAAACGTTGCTCGCGAACAAAGTCCAACAGCTCTTCAAAGTCTTCCTCTGTTTCGCCCGGGAAGCCTACCAACATGGTAGTGCGGATGGCAATGCCCGGAACATCTTTACGTAAGGTTGCAATCAGTTCTTCGGTTTCTTTGCGGGTAATGCCGCGTTTCATGTTTTTCAGTACAGGGTCGCTGGCGTGTTGCAGCGGTATATCCAAGTAGTTACAAATATTGTCGCGCTCCCGCATTACCTCCAATATCTCGGTCGGGAATTTATGCGGGTAAGCATAGTGCAAGCGTATCCATTCCACACCCGGCACATCGCTAAGGGTTTCCAAAAGCTCCTTAAGCTTGCGCTCTTTGTACAGGTCGAGGCCATAGTAGGTAAGCTCTTGGGCAATTATCATTATCTCCTTTACACCGCTTCGCACCAAGTTCTTGGTCTCAATTACCAATTCTTCAATGGGGCGCGAAACGTGTAAGCCACGCATTAAAGGGATGGCGCAGAAGGTGCATTTACGGTTGCAGCCTTCGCTTATTTTAAGGTAAGCGTAGTGCTGGTCGGTAGTGAGCACGCGTTCGCCAATAAGATCGTGTTTGTAGTCGGCATTCAGTTTGCTCAATAGCGCCGGCAACTCCATGGTGCCAAAAAAGGCATCCACTTCTGGTATTTCTACCTCTAGGTCGTCTCTATAGCGCTGGCTTAGGCAGCCCGTTACGTATAGTTTATCTATTTCGCCGTTGGCCTTGGCATCGGCGTATTGTAGTATAGTATTAATCGATTCTTCTTTGGCCCTATCAATAAAGCCACAGGTGTTTACGATAATGATGTTGCGGTCGCTATCATTGCTTTGGTGCGCCACATCAATATCATTGCCCCTTAGTTGGGCCATCATCACTTCGCTATCCACTAGGTTTTTTGAGCAGCCTAGGGTTATAACGTTTACTTTATTATTGCCGTGAGATTTGGTACGCAAGGGGTATTAGTTTTTAAATAAGCTATCAACAAACTCGTAGCGGTTAAACAGTTGCAAGTGCTCTTTCTGTTCGCCCACGCCAATATATTTCACCGGAATGTTGAACTGGTCAACTATACCTATCACCACGCCACCTTTGGCAGTACCATCAAGCTTGGTTATGGCCAGGGCATTTACCTCAGTAGCGGCACTAAACTGTTTACATTGCTCAATGGCATTTTGGCCCGTGCTGGCATCCAACACCAATAATACCTCATGCGGCGCATCGGGCACCAGCTTTTGCATTACACGGCGTATTTTGCTTAGCTCGTTCATCAAGCCAACCTTGTTGTGCAAGCGGCCAGCCGTATCAATAATGATTACATCGGCACCTTCTTTCAAGCCTTGCTGTACGGTTTCGAATGCCACGGCAGCTGGGTCGGCACCCATGCCTTTGTTTACAATAGGCACATCCACTCGTTGGCTCCAGATAATCAATTGGTCAACGGCCGCGGCACGGAAGGTATCCGCAGCGCCTAGCATAACCTTTTTGCCTGCTTTTTTGAAATTATAGGCCAGCTTACCAATGGTGGTGGTTTTGCCCACGCCGTTTACACCCACTACCATAATAATATATGGTGTTTTGGTGGCTATCTCGCTATAATTGTTCAGGTCTTTGGTGCCGCTGGCATCCAGTATCGCTACTACTTCTTCGCGCAGCATCTTGTTCAGTTCGCCGGTACCGAAGTACTTGTCTTTGGCTACACGGGCCTCAATGCGCTCAATAATTTTGATAGTGGTGGGTAGGCCAACGTCCGATGCAATCAGGGCATTTTCTACCTCATCCAGCACTTCTTCATCTACGGTAGATTTACCGGCAACCGCTTTGGCCATCTTCGAAAAGAAACCTTCCTTGGTTTTTTCCAAGCCTTTGTCGAGGGCTTCTTTCTTATCGTCCCTGTCTTTGTCCTTGTCTCTGGAGAGAAATCCGAATAGCGCCATTGGTGTTTGTTTTTTGTAGTGTATGCCGCCATGGTTCGACTCCGCTCACCATGACACGTAATTTACTGCTTCTTTCAAACGGACCTTTCAAGATAATAATTCATCATCTTAAATTCCCACAAAAAAGCGCTGACCGCGGTGTCATGGTGAGCGGAGTCGAACCATGACTGCCTAACGCTAGCGTTTCAATCGCCACAAAAGCAAAAAAGCCTCCCTCGTAAAACTAAGAGAAGCTTTTTATAACATGAGCCGGAAAATATTACTTGTCCGACAATAAATCTTGTACCTTATCCTTGTGCACCACACGCTCACGGAAAGTATAAGCACCGCTCTTCGGAGACTTAACGGCTTTAATTACTTTCACCATGTTCTTAGATTCGCCTTGGTTGGCACCACGATTGGTTTTCGCGTTTTTACTTACTTTTCCCATGACCTAGTCCTCCTTATTTGATTTCTTTGTGAACGGTATGACGTTTAAGATTCGGGTTGTATTTCTTCAACTCGATTCTTTCAGTGGTTACCTTACGGTTCTTAGTTGATACGTAACGGCTAGTACCTGGTACATTAGTTGCCTTTTGCTCGGTACATTCCAAAATTACTTGGATGCGGTTACCTTTTGCTTTCTTTGCCATTGCAGCAGTGTATTATAATTGATTATCCAATAACTATATCGCCTTTGGCTTCCAACTCACGCAAGTAGTTGAAAATGCCTTTCTTGTTGATGGTGCGCATAGCTTGTGTGCTCACCTTCAAAGTTACCCATTCATCCAACTCAGGAATGAAGAATTTTTTAGTTTGCAAGTTTGGGTAAAACTTGCGTTTGGTCTTGCGGTTTGATTTAGAAACTCGGTTGCCGCTCAAAGGGCCTTTACCGGTTAAATCGCAAAAATTGGCCATGATTCAATTCTTTAAAATTCAAAACGAGATGCAAAGATAGCAGGATTTTAATGTAAAAGCAACTGTTGTTACTTTTTTTGTTCCCAACTGTTAAGTTACGTTTGTTAACTGTAGCGTATAATAGTCGCAATATCTTATCTTGAGTTTAATAACTCGTTGATTTATCTTGATTTTGAGCTTATTATCATCACGCGCTCAAGCCTTTTTATCGGTAATCACCGTTTTTGTATTGTCTAATACCATCCGCAAATCGCGTTGCGGAAACGGAATTTCAATATTCATTTCTTTGAACTTCTCAAAAATGGCATAGTATAGCTGACTGCGCAACACACCCGGCCTAGTCAAATAGTCAATGGTCCACACCCTTAGGTTAAAGTTTATTGCATTATCGCCATACGAATCGAACAATACATCGGGGTATGGGTTTTTCAGCACCCCTGCATTGGCGTTGGCGACTTCTAGCAGTGCTTTTTTGATGCGCTCAGGGTCTTCTTTATATGCCACGCCAACTGGGTAATTAAATCGAACCACTTTTTTGTCGTGGCTCCAGTTGGTTACGCTATTGCTGGTAAACTGGCTGTTGGGCACAATAATGGAAATATTATCGTTGGTAACCACGGTAGTAGCCCTTGCCGCTATCTTTACCACATCGCCGTTTACGCCGCCTACTTCAATACGGTCACCTACTTTTATGGGCCTTTCGAACAATATGATAAGGCCGCTAACGAAATTGTTTACAATGTTTTGCAACCCGAAGCCTATACCAACACCCAAGGCGCCGGCAATAAGCTTGAGAGAACTTAGGTCTATGCCTGCAAAATCCAACACGATGATTAACCCAAGTATGGTAACCACGTACTTAATAATGGTGGCCACAGCCTCGCTCAAGCCAATTTCTACATGGTAACGGGGGAAAATCTTCTTAACGAATAAGCGTTTTATTTGCGTAGCAAACACAAATACCAGAATGGTTGCACCAATAAAATAACTGATAGATAGCGCGCTAACATCTGAATCGCCGATGCTGAAAATAGGACTATCAAAAAAATGATAGGCATTTAACGATATTTGTTTGATGTTTTCCCACATTAACGCTTGCAATGTTTTGCGAATGCTAAAGCTAATAAATTACAGGGAGGTTTGGCTGGCTAACGCAAATATGGCAATATTTGGACTGGTTTTTGCGAATCGCTAACTCGAAAAACTGATTTTATCTTGTTACTTTGCAAAGGTTCTTAACTACTTATTTATGAGAAAAATATACCTACTACCTATCTTGTTGTTATTTGCTGTTGCTGGCTTATCAGCACAAAGTACCATATCCATTACTGTAAATGGCATCAACCGCGAGTATATACTATATGTACCGCCAGGGCACAACGGGCAAGTGGCCGCGCCGCTCGTTATTAATTTTCATGGCTATACTAGCAATGCATTGCAGCAGCAAATATATTCCAATATGAATGCAGTAGCCGATACGGCAGATTTTATAGTGGTGTATCCTGATGGATTGGGCAATGCCTGGAACTCGTACGGGTTTCAAGCCTCGCCCGATGATGTAGCCTTTACCGAGGCCATAATTGAAGATGTAAATAGCCGTTTGAGGGTTGATGCTAGCAGGGTGTATGCCTGTGGCATGAGTAACGGGGGGTATATGAGCTATCTGTTGGCCTGCCAGTTGGAAGACCGCATTGCGGCCATCGTATCGGTTACTGGCCTATTAGCGCCAGGTGTGAAAAGCCAGTGCAATCCAAACAGGGCAGTGCCTGTATTGCAAATACATGGCACCGATGACGCTACGGTGCCTTACAATGGTGGCAGAGGCATTGGTTCAGTGGATTCAACCATGCAGTTTTGGTTGGCTGAAAACAATTGCCCAACAGGCACCACGGTTATTGATACGCTGCCTAATACCAATAACACCGATAACTCTTACCCTATCAGGTACCGCACGGTGAATTGCGATGGTGGCACCGAAGTGACGCTCATAAAAATTGTGGATGGAGGGCATACTTGGCCCAATGCGCCATTTTTAATACCGGGCTTGGTTACCAACAAGGATATTGATGGCAGTGCCGAGGCTTGGGCATTTTTCTCAAAATATACCCATCCAAACCCCACACCACTAGATACTACCACCAGTATTAAATCAATCAAAGCCAACGGCAAGTTAATAAAGACCTATCCCAACCCAATTGGCAACCAACTAAACGTTGAAATAACCGACGAAAGGGTTAAATATATTGCATTATATGATGTGTTGGGAGCTAAAATTTATGAAGCGGTAGTTGCTCCTTATGCTACCAATTACCAAGTTAATACATCCAGCCTGCCATCGGGTGTATACTTGCTTCATGTTGCAACAGGCACTGCCTATGTTACCTATAAATTGATAAAATAATCAAGTGTTGTAACACACTTGCTTGAACATTAAATAAAAAAAGCTGTTGTAATGCAACGGCTTTTTTTATTTTGGTCGTCCAAACAAATTAATTGCATTTCCCTGTTTCGGTATAAAATGTTATTGGGTATATTTACGCGTCAAAAATCTTGCAAACCAATCTTTAGAATGAAAAAAATCTTAACCATCGTAGCAATTGTTTGGTTATTTGCCATCAATAGCAACGCCCAACAAGCCCCTTGCCATTTCGGTCATTTAATTGACCAGCAATTGCAACAAAACCCTAACTATGCCAACGAAATGGCTCAGTTAGATCAGCAGGTAAATGCTTACATGCAGCAGAACCCTAATGCTGGTGGTAATCGTGCAGTTCGCACCGTTTCTGTAGTTGTACACGTGGTATATAATACAGCTGCGGAGAACGTATCTACTACTTCAATCAATAACATTATTACAACGCTAAATAATGATTACCGTCGCACTAACAGTGATGCAAATCAAACGCGTTCAGCATTTTTAGGTGTTGCTGCTGATGCTCAAATAGAGTTTTGTTTAGACCGTATCTTAAGGGTTAGTACAAGTTCTACTTGTTTTGATCCTAATAACGCGCCAAATGCTATGAAATCAGCCAGTACAGGTGGTTCTAGCCCAATCGACCCACGTTACTATCTGAACGTATGGATTGTTGATTTATGCGGCAATACCAACGGTGGTGTTGCTGGATATGCCTATTTGCCAACAACCGGTGTACCGGGGTCAAGTATTGACGGATTGGTAGTTGACTACAGCCTTGGTTACAACAATGGCTTTGGGCGCACCACCACCCACGAAATTGGTCACTATTTTGGCCTACCACACCCATGGGGCAGCGATTCAAACCCTAGCTGTGGAGTGGATGATGGCTTTTCAGATACCCCTAATACCGATGGACCAAACTACGCTTGTGCTGCTACCAACTCGTGTGGTACTCCTGCTCCTGGAGATCAGTATGAAAACTTCATGGATTATTCTAGCTGTACCAATATGTTTACTACACAGCAGTCTAATTACATGAATGCTGTTCTTTCTGGAGTAAGAAGTTCTTTGCTTTCATCGCCAGGTTGTAATAGCGTGGGCACAGCTCCAGTGGCTAATTTTACTGCCAATAAAACGGTGATTTGTGTTGGACAAACTGTTAATTTTACTGATGCATCAAGTGGTGCACCTACTACTTGGGCATGGACGTTTGCCGGTGGTACACCTGCCTCTTCAACGGTTCAAAACCCAACGGTTACTTATAATACAGCTGGTACTTATACCGTAACATTAACGGCTACCAATGCCTCTGGAACTGATGGCGAAACCAAAGTAAACTACATTACTGTTACATCAGTTGGTAGTTTGCCAGTAACTGAAGGTTTCCAGAACACAACGTTCCCGACTGCAGGTTGGCAATTGCTAAACTATGATAACACTTTTACTTGGCAACGAAGCGCTACCATAGGTGGCTATGGCACTAGCGCTGCTAGTGTTTTTGTCAATAATTTTGATTACAATGCCGCTGGCGAGCAAGATTTGCTATTGTTGCCTCCTGTTAGTTTTGTAGGTGTTACCAATGGTCGTGTTACTTTTGATTATGCCTATGCTCAATATACCGGCACTGGCGGCACTGCTTCAGATAGTTTATTGGTGGTTGTTAGTTTAGATTGTGGTCAAACCTTCTTTTTGTTGCAAAAGAAAGGTGGTACTCAGTTGGCTACACGCACCGCTTTAGGTACCGCTTTTACGCCAACTTCGGCTCAATGGAAAACGGATACCATTAGCCTAACAGCATTAGCTGGTGAGCCCAACGTGCAAATTGGGTTCTTGAACCAAACGGGCTATGGCAACAACCTATACCTTGACAATATTAATCTTTCGCAACCAGCCGTTACACAGCCGCCAGTTGCCAACTTCGTGGGCAACCCAACCACCGTTCCAGTAGGTTCGTCAGTAGCATTTACCGATTTATCAACGAATAGCCCAACTGGTTGGAACTGGAGTTTTGCGGGTGGCACACCAGCAACATCAACTGCTCAGAATCCTACAATTACTTACAATACAGTGGGTACATACACCGTTACCTTAACCGCAAGCAATGGTTTTGGCAACGACGGAGAAACTAAGGTTGGCTACATCAACGTAGTGCAGCCAACCACTGGTGGCTGCGACACCGTGTCTATTTTTACTGCCACCGATAGTGCAAGGTTGTATTATGCAGGTGCCAACCCATCTGTTGATGGTTACTTGTCAGGCCATAATGTTTATGGTGATTTGGCGAAGGCCAATAAATATACGCCCGCCGTATCGGGTTCATCTATTACTGCAGCAGCTATTTACTTTGGTTTGGCAAAAACCAATGGCAGCGGCAACGTAAACGTGAGTGTTTGGGATGCCACTGGTGCTGGTGGTTCGCCTGGCACAAGGCTCACAACTCAGTTAATCCCTATTTCATCGATTGTTACAACGGGCCCAATATTGATTCCGTTTACTACGCCTGCAATTGTTACAGGTGACTATTTTGTCGGTGTTGAGTACACTTATGCATCGGGTGATAGTATTGCATTGGTAACAAACTCTGTTAATAGCGGCAATGCAAACTTTGGGTGGGAAAAAGCTGGCAATGGTACTTGGAACACCTACTTCGCAGGTTGGGGTGTAAACCTCAAAAACATCATTTTCCCTGTTGAATGTGCCCCAAGCGGCCCAACTCCAGTGGCTAACTTTACGGGTACCCCAACTGCATTTTGTGCAGGCGGCACTGTAACGTTTACAAATACATCTACCAACGCAACTTCTTACAGCTGGACTTTTACTGGCGGAACCCCATCAACATCTACTGCCACTAGCCCTACTGTTACCTACAACACCGCAGGTACTTACTCGGTTACTTTGGTTGCCACTGGCGCCAACGGGCAAAATACCAAAACCCTTACCAACTACATTACAGTTCGTAGCAAGCCAGTGCCAACAGCAACTACTACTAACGTAACTTGCAACGGAGGAAACAATGGCGCCATTAACATTGCGGTTGCCAGCGGTACCAGCCCTTACACATACCTATGGAATGGTGGCGCAACTACCCAGAACCGAACAGGCCTTGCTGCTGGTTCGTATACTGTAACGGTAACGGATGCCAACGGATGTACCGGTACAACTTCAACCACCGTATCGCAACCACCAGCGGTTACTTTAAATGTTACCTCAACACCATCAAATTGCTCAAACAATGCCGGTACGGCAACGGTTAGCGCTACAGGTGGCACAGCGCCGTACACTTACTTGTGGAGCACTGGTGCAACTACTCAAGCAATCAACAACTTAGGCCCCGCTGCCTATTCAGTTACAGTAACTAGTGCAAACGGTTGCACTGTCATAGGTAGTACGGTAGTATCAGGCTCAGGTCCTATTACTGTTTCAAACAGCACTACCCAAGCGGGTTGTGGTCAATCAAATGGTAGCGCTACACTTACCGTTAGTGGTGGTACAACTCCTTATACTTATACATGGAGTAACGGCCCAACCACACAAAACCTAACAGGGGTTGCGGCAGGTGTTTACACCGTAACGGTTACCAGTGCAGCAGGCTGCACCGCAACCAGTACTGCCACCGTTACCAATTTTGGAGGTGCTACGGCAACCATAACCAATACGGTAAACGTTACCTGTTTCGGCGGTAATAATGGTAGCTTAACGGTTACCACTAACGGGGGAACTGCGCCATTTACCTATGTTTGGAGTGGCGGCGGAAACGCAGCTACTAAATCAAACCTAACCGCCGGTACTTATGTAGTAACCGTAACCGATGCAGCTCTATGTGTAACCACTGCTACTGGTACCGTAACACAACCTAGCCAAGTGGTATCATCAGTTAGCAGCCAAACCAATGTATCTTGTTTTGGAGGCACCAATGGCGCTGCAACAGTATCGGCTACAGGTGGTTCGGGTTCTTATACCTTTAACTGGAGTGGTGGTTTTACTGGTGCTACACGCACCAACCTTGCTGCGGGAACCTACACGGTAAGTGCGGTTGATGGTGCAGGTTGCACTGCTGCTGCGTTGCAGGTAACTATCATCCAACCTACCCAATTGGTGGTAAGCACCACTAGCGTAAATCCTGGCTGTACTGCTGCCAATGGCTCGGCTAGTGCCAGTGTTTCGGGAGGTACTACACCATATACTTATGCTTGGAGCAATGGCGGAGGCAGTAATGCCCAAGCCACAGGTTTGGTAGCAGGAGCATATACTGTAACCGTAACCGATGGCAATGGCTGCACCGCCACATCGAGCGTAACCCTTACAGCCACTTCGGGCCCAACCGTAACAGCAACAACAACACCAGTAAGTTGCGGTGCTGTAGGCAACGGAACAGCAACTGCAGTGGTGAGTGCTGGCACTCCTCCATACTCATACTTATGGAACGATGCGGCTAACCAAATTTCGCAAACAGCTACTAATTTGGTCACTGGCAACTACACCGTAACCGTAACCGATGCAGCTGGTTGTTCAGTAACTGCTAGTGCAACCGTAACTGGCCTTGGCCCTAATGTAACGGTGAGCCAAAACAATGTAACGGGTTGCTTTGGTAACAACAATGGCAGTATTTCGTTGAACGTAACTGGCGGACAAACCCCTTATAACTTCTCATGGAGTAACAGCCAAAGCACGCAAAACGTGTTTACGCTTAGTGCGGGTAGCTATACCGTAACCGTGACCGACAACTCGGGCTGTGCCACAATTAAAACCATTGTGATAACTGGCCCAAGCGAGATACAGGCGAATATACAGGTAACCAATACCACCCAAGGCCAAAACACTGGAACAGCTACTGTAACAGCTAGCGGTGGCACTGCACCTTATACTTATGCATGGAGCAATGGAGCCACTGGCACCAGCTCTACTGGTTTAGGTGCTGGAAACTATACCGTAGCCGTAACCGATGCCAACAATTGTGTACGCACTTTCAATTTTGTAATAGCCGTGGGTACCGATGTAGCGGATATCGACTCGAAAATTGGAGTAACTATCTATCCTAACCCTACCAATGGTAAGTTTGTGGTAAATGTTTCGAATAATAATAGTAGCGAAACGCAAATTGAAGTATACAACACTTTAGGGCAACGGATATTTGTATCTGAATTGAAAATGAGCGTTGTAAACGACTTTGAGATTGATTTGAGCCATGTTCCGGCAAATACTTACTTCGTAAAAATTATTTCCGGCGACCAAACTGTAGTGCGTAAAGTGTTAAGAATTAACTAATTGTTTGCTATCTTGGTAGGGTAATTTATAGTTAAACTATTACCCGATCCGATGAATAAGATTTCAGTTATTACAAAGCGAGGAATGCTACTGGTGTTCCTCGCTTCTTTTTTGTCTTTTTTTAGTGCCAATGCACAAACAGGCATACCTTTTCAGTTGCCCAACAACGGCACATTACCAGTGCAATACGACCATTGTGGCATCATGTACGCCGATAGCGTATTGCGTAGCACCGTTCCTAATGCACCAACGCTAAACGACTTTGAAGGTTGGTTGCAAAAAGAAATTGTAAAGCAAAAGCAAATACAGCAGAACAAATCAGGCAGGGCTGCCATTATTACCATTCCGGTGGTAGTGCATATCATTCACAATGGCGATGCGGTAGGTAGCAACGAGAACATAGCGGCCTCAAGGGTGATTAGCCAAATCAATATTTTAAATCAGGATTTTCGGAGGCGCAATGCCGATACGGTGAATACGCCTGTAGCTTTCCGCCCGGTGGCTGCCGATGTGGAGATAGAGTTTTGTCTTGCCCTACGCGATCCTAATGGTAATACCGTGGCTGAACCGGGTATACACCGGGTGCAAAGAACCGAAGCAAATTGGTCAAGCACAACTACTATTGATAACACCCTTAAACCAGCTACTATTTGGGACCCAAACCAGTACTTTAATATGTGGTCGGTTGATTTTGGCGGTAATGGTTTGCTGGGTTATGCTCAGTTTCCGGAAGGTTCAGGATTGGCAGG
>CAIOSU010000307.1 GCA_903861055.1 uncultured bacterium | reverse complement strand
GGCCTTTGCCGAAGCCAGATTCAAAATCCATTACCTAAAGGCCAAGGAGAGCATCAACATTCGCTTTTTTGTGGGCGGTTTCATATTCGACAATAAGAACTCCAGCAATATAAACCCGCCCAACCCAGTATTGCAGCTGAGCGGCAGCGGCGGCAATGGCAGCGATAAGCTCACCATGTTCCAGCGCGACTATATGTTCGACCACTACTACCTAGACCGTAACGGCCTTGACCCAGTGCTTGCACAGCAAATTGTTACCAAAGACGGGGGCTTCCGCTCGCGCACCATTGTGGGCGATACTAAGAAATTCCTCAGCAGCGTAACCGTAGAGATAACCGCGCCAAGCAAAATACCTGTGAAACTTTTTGCAGGCATGGCAGGTTTCATTGACGGAAGCAACGAATTTAACTTTGCCGCCGAATTGGGCTTGGCTGTAGTGGTTATCCCTGATTTGTTTGAGATAAATTTCCCGTTACTTACAACTAGCAACATTAAGCAAAATCAAGAAACTGGCTTAGGATTGAGTAAGTTTTACCAAAAAATTACGTTTACTTTGAACATCCGACAAATGGACCCACTGGCCCTGGTTCGGAACATGAAATTGCTTTAATACCCAACAAAAGATACCCAATACATGGAAACTACTAGTACCCGCGCCGATTTGGCTTTTTTGAAAGCGCTTGGATTGAATGAATACAACGCTGGCGCCAGTACTGGCACCCAATGGCTTGATCATGGCACTGAATTGATAGAGAGCTACAGCCCCGTTGATGGGCAATTAATAGGCAGCGTATATGCCGCTAGCAAAGACGATTATGAGCTAGTGGTAACAACCGCACAAGCCGCTTTTAAAGTATGGCGGACTTGGCCTGCACCTAGGCGCGGCGAAGTGGTGCGCCAAATTGGTGAAGCCTTGCGTAAATATAAAGAGCCCCTTGGTAAACTAGTGAGTTATGAAATGGGCAAAAGCCTGCAAGAAGGTTATGGCGAAGTACAAGAGATGATTGACATCTGCGATTTTGCCGTAGGCCTTTCGCGCCAATTGCATGGCCTTACCATGCACAGTGAGCGCCCTAAACACCGCATGTACGAGCAATACCATCCGCTAGGTTTGGTAGGCGTTATATCAGCATTCAATTTCCCAGTAGCCGTATGGTCTTGGAATTCCATGTTGGCTTGGGTTTGTGGTGATGTTTGTATCTGGACACCATCAGAGAAAACACCGCTTTGTGCCATTGCATGCCAAAACATAATTAACGAAGTGTTGCGCAGCAACGATGTACCTGAAGGGGTATCGGGCATTGTTATCGCTGGCCGTGAAGCAGGCGAATGGATGAGCAACGATGGTCGCATTCCGTTGGTTTCAGCCACCGGTAGTACCCGCATGGGTAAGGCCGTTGGTGCTGCGGTAGGTGCACGCTTGGGTCGTGCCTTATTGGAACTGGGTGGCAACAACGCCATTACCATTACCCCAAATGCCGATTTGGATATGACCATTATCGGGGCCGTATTTGGTGCCGTAGGCACTTGCGGCCAACGCTGCACAAGCACCCGCCGATTGATTATTCACGAGAGTGTGTACGAAGAAGTGAAAAAACGCCTAGTGAAGGCTTACGGCCAATTGCGCATTGGCGACCCATTGGACCAACACAACCACGTGGGCCCCTTGATTGATAAAGATGCCGTAAACACTTACTTGAAGGCCCTAGAAGCTGTAAAAGCACAAGGTGGCAAATTTGCCGTTGAAGGTGGCGTGGTTGAAGGCGATGCCTATGCATCGGGCTGCTACGTAAAACCTGCCATTGCCGAAGTGGAAAACCACTACGAAATTGTGCAGCATGAAACCTTTGCCCCAATATTGTACATCATGAAGTACCATACTATTGAAGAAGCCATAGAGCTACAAAATGGTGTAGTGCAAGGCCTTTCCTCGGCCATTATGACTACCAACCTACGCGAAGCTGAGCGTTTCCTATCAGTTGAAGGTAGCGATTGCGGCATAGCCAACGTGAACATTGGTACCAGCGGTGCCGAAATTGGCGGTGCCTTTGGTGGCGAGAAAGAAACCGGCGGTGGCCGCGAATCGGGTTCAGATGCTTGGAAGGTGTACATGCGCCGACAAACCAACACCATTAATTATGGCAGTGATTTGCCATTGGCGCAGGGGATTAAGTTTGATTTCTAAATTTTAGACACAAGACTCAAGAATTGTTATGGGTTGAGAGTTGCGAGTTACGGGTTGAATGTATTTTAACTTTACGTTCGTTGCGGTTGATTCCTTAAATATGTAAAAGCCAAGCAGCGTTATGTTGCTCGGCTTTTTTTGCTTTAAATCATTAGTATCGGACAATTAGTTTTCTCTTTTACTTCCTTCCCCTAGCTTGGGCTAGCAATTTAGTTACCATTCCATTTATGTCAGGCGATATGTTGAAAGCCAATAGTAAGGATACATAAACCCCTACCGCTATGGTGGAGCGGATGATGATATCGAGGTAAACATTATCCCACCGAGGTAAAAAGTGATTGATAGCCAGCACCAAAAGCCCTATCAAGATGCAGTACGCTGTTTTTATGCTATAGGGCTGCATCCTGAATTTCCAATAGATAAAAATGCCCCTAAAGGTATTGAACAAGAAAATGGAAATGGCCGTAGCCACGGCTGCACCTGTAATACCGTACATGGGTATTAGTATCAAATTAGTGCCGATAGCCAGCACGGCTAGGCAAAAGTTGAACATTAAATCGTAACGGAAATACTTAGAGTTGAGAATGATATCGCCATTGGCGCCAGTGCCCATCTCAAACAGCTTTGATAAGCCAATAAACACCACCACATAATAACCCGTTGCATACTTTTCGGGCAAAATGGTAAATACGTTGTCGAGATTCACGCACAAGCCAACGTATATAAGCAACCCAACCGCCAGTAAATTGATGGCAGACTTACTATACACACGGGCTATCTTTTCCATCTCGCCATCTTTCATAAATTGGGCAATTATAGGCGATGTAATCATGAATAACGACCTAGCAGGGGCCACAATTACCGCACCAAAGAAGGCCGAAACCGCATATATACCCGTAGCATCCAAATCAACCATGCCCGTAATCATTATTTTATCCAGCTCGTTCAACAATACCGTTGATAGG
>CAIOSU010000306.1 GCA_903861055.1 uncultured bacterium | reverse complement strand
ATTAGCCAACGTAAATACGCGATTTACGTTAAAACAGATATGTATGTCGCCTTTAGTTAATTTACCGGTAGTAGCACTGGTAAAATATTGGTGCTCCGACATACCTAGGTTATTGGTAGCCATAATTTGAAACACGTGCCCACCCGTTTCTAAATCGAAACCGAGCGAAAAAGCATGGTCGGATATGGGCGCATCAATAGCACTTACCAATCTGCCAGGTATCAAATAATGGTACTCGGCAGTTAAACCAAAACTGCCCGTAAGCAAAAATCGCCCGCCAGCGCCAACCATAAACTGGTCATTTTTGTCTTCGTTAGTAGCAACCAAATTTTTGTGCACCATGGTGCTCATTACTTGCAGCGAGAGTTTACGGCTAAACTTACGAGCCACCATCAATTGAAAAACATACGACGCGCGGCTGCTTATGTAGTTCTCTCTGCTAGGATTAGTCCATTTGCCTGAGTTCATAGCAACACTTGCCAAAAACTCGGCAGTGATGGGCATTTTACGTAAGCCTGTGCTTTGGCTCAAAAACTTTGCCCTTGCAAATCCATCCCATTGCTTAAACACATTGCTCCTACCCCAACCCACGCTCAACCAATCGGTAATACCATACTCCAACTCCAAACGAATGTTGGCTTGGTCGAGACCAAAAAACTCTCGCCAACCGCCATTTACCCTACCAAAGCGGTGCGCAATAATAAATTGCATCTCGCCTTTTGATGGGGTTTCGATTGACCTACTGGTAATAATACGCGTGGTCTTAAAAGTAGCCTCTGTATAATCGGTTACGGGAGTTGTTACTACTGCCGAGTCCAACAAATCTAACAAGTCGCCTTGTGCGAAAGCCGGAAATGATGCAAAAAATAAGAACGCGGTTAGTAAGCTACGGGTAAGTATTGTACGCAACATGTGGTAAGGTTTGGGGTTATTATGGTCTTATTTAACCATCTCGGTATAATCGGCATTTACTGATACATCAACGGTTTCAGAAATATTATCTTTAACCGCTCCAGGTATTTTCACATCGTGATCGGCCAACTTTACCGGAAACTTAGCTTTAACAGATACTTTGCTACCAGCCACCGTAATTACACCAACGGTGGTATACTTTTTGGTTACGCCATGGATGGTTAAATCGCCAGTAACAGCTACTTTATACTCGCCGTCCTTTTTGAGATTAATTGTGGTATAGTTATCAATTTTACCTTTAAATGTAGCCTCCGGATATTTCTCCGACTCCAAATACTTCTCGTTGAAGTGTTCCTGCATCAATGCCTTCTCAAACTGAAAGGTTTTAATCCTTATCTTAAACACTACGTCGCCGGTACTAAAATCGATAATACTCGTGGTTTGGCCAGTTTTGGCATCAATATTTTCCATCGGTGTAGCCGAAAAAAATTGCACGCTAGCGGTTTTGGTAAAATACTTTTGGGCAAATACAGTATAGCTTGAAACCACTAAGGCCAGCATCAAAATTGTTGTTTTCATTTCAGTTTTATTTTACTATTTATTAATTGTTAAGGGCGCCACGGTCAACCCAAGCTTTAATTTTATCAATATCGCATTGTTGCAATCGGCCACCACCTTTGGGCATTTGGCTGCATCCGTTGCCATGATCTACGGAGCAATACAACTTTCCGTTGTCGGCCCAGCCTTTTAAAGGGGCATAATCTTCAAGGTTAATACCTGCCCCTGAGGCGGCGGCGGCAGAAGCACTATGACAGCCGTAGCAATTGCCTTGCAAAATAGGTTTTACGATGCCCGACAACGATACACTGCTAGTGTCGCAAACGCCAGTAAATGGGTACAAATCTTCTTCATTATCATAATAGCATCCGGTTTGAACCGAAAGAGCTAATGCCATAACTATGCCAATTGCTATTAATGGGAAAATCTTCTTCATGTAATGTAAAATTAGTTAAAGCCTTAAAACTGCTGTGCACAGTATTATTAAGCAAAATAAATACTTAATTGTTTAGCCGCGCAATACCACTATAACATTTCTATCACAAATTAGTTATTCAATGCTCCGGCATTTACCCACGATTGAATTTTATCAATCTGGCATTGGGGTAGCTTGGTGCCGCCTTTTGGCATGGCAAAGCAAGTTGCCGCATGTGTTATGCTACACATCAATTTATCATTGGCAACACTGGTTTGCAAGTTGCTATAGGTCTCTAAATTGATGCCAGCGCCAGATGTATTGGCAGCTGTGCTGCTATGGCAACCATAGCAATAGGTGCTCAGTATAGGCTGCACATTGGCACTCAAGGTTTGATTGGCTGTATCGCAAGTGGTCTCTGTGCAACCGTTGTTCAAGGCCCCTTGCAAAATCCACATATAAATAAGATCCTTTTGGTCGGCAGTTAGCGGCGTGTTTCCAGATGGGGGCATTACATCATTAGGGTCTGTTTTGATAATTATCTCATACAGCTTACTATTGTTTGGCCTTCCTGGTTCCACCGTTTCTGATTGAATAGTACTTTGATAAGAAGAATAGTCAATATCCTCTGCGCGGGTGTTTGCATCGTGGCAGCCGGGTTTTGCACAATTCGACACCAAGATAGGCTGCACTTGGTTGATAAAATATACCACGTTGGGGTCGCAGGGCTGCGTCAAGTCGGTACTATCCACTATCAAAATACCGTCTGGAATATAGGGGTTATGCTTACAAGATGGGGCCAACCCTAACATGAATATCAACGCAAGCGGAACAAGGAGCAGTTTTTTCATTCGGGGCCAGTATGTGTGTAAATCTTTCTGTACAATGCTAAAGTTATGCAAATTATTGTTTCGTAACTTTGGCAGCTCAACATTAAACTAATCATGACCTATGAAAAACTGGCTTAAAATAATCCTAATACTTATTGTGCTTGGCGCTGTAGTTGGCGGTGGGGTTGCTTACTTCATGTTTAACAAGCCCCATCAAGATGTAATTGACACAAAACCTGCCTTTGAATATACCGCAAACACGTTAGTGTCTGATTTGGCAAAAGATACCGCAGCCTTTAATTTAAAAACCAACGGGCAAGTAATACAAGTAAGTGGACCTGTGCGCGTGGTTACCCCTGACAATGCCGGTGGTGCTACTTTGCTACTTGAAGCAGGCGAATATGGATTGGATGACATTAGATTGCAAATTGACAGTGCCTACATGGATGGTATACTTACCTTGCCTACCGGCAAAATAGTTACGATAAAAGGTATTTACACTGGCCACGAGTATGAAGATGTGCTAGAAAGCTGGACGGTAGATATGAACCGTTGTGTAATGATGCGCTAAGCACGGTTGATTGACCACAAGTGTTTGCAATGTATAAATTGACGTGCATATTGGCTTGTTAGCCTTTGGCAACACACCAGTGGCGGCAAATTAAACAAAGACAAAAGGTAGTTTTTAGCCAAAAGATATTTTTTATCAAATAAAAATGTCAATTGGCAAAAAAATACAACATTTTGTACCGAAAAAATTATCTTTGCAGTACCCTGAATGTCGCAAGTCGGATTGTCGGATTTTTCAGGCATACCCCTGCTAGTTTTACTAGTGGGGGTTTGTTTTTTTAGACTACCTTGATTGCAAGCATTCCAACAATTACCCGCGATAAATTGATACTTTTGCCGCATGACCGAGGCTTCCTCATTACCTGTTGATGGTATAAAGTACAGCAACAAACGCTTGCTGTTGGTTGCCGGTTTGTTTGCTGTTATAGCCTACTTCCCACTTTTTCTACACCTCGACACCGACCCTATACATGCCTGGGACGAGGCCATGTTTGCTATGCGGGCATACCAACTAGCTAATAGCGGTACTTTTCTGGAAAACTTTGGTGACTATATAGCCGGTTTCGATAACCCCAATATAAAGCCCCCGTTTGGTACGTACTTTCAAGCTTTGGCTTTCAAAGTGTTGGGTTACAATGAGCTGGCCCTGCGCCTACCTGTTGCGTTGTTTTGTTTGGCTACCGGCTTGCTGCTCATTTGGTACTTTTTTCGCTTTTTTGCCAACCCCGTTTTGGGTTTCCTTTCGGCTATGGTGCTGGTGTGCAGCCCTGGCTATATTGCCCCTCACCTAGCCCGCACTGGCGACCATGAAGGTATATTGATATTCTTAGCACTGGCAGCATTGCTAAGCTTTTATCAGTTTACAGAAACCAAGCAACCTAAGTGGATTTACTTAACCACCACACTCTTTGCTTTTGGCTTCCTTACCAAAAACTTGGTGGTGTTTTTTCCATTACCAGCTATGGTATTGTATCTGGTTTACCAGAAGCAGTTGCGCGCATTTATCAAAAGTAAAGCGGTGTGGCAAGGTGCAGGCCTATTTGGGCTTATTCTTGGCCTCAATTATCTAGTTGTTTGGTGGGTAAGCCCTTACAACTTTAGGTTTTTGGGGTTTGGCAATGTACAAGATAGATTTGTGAATGTAGTGCAGGGCCATGCCGCACCTTTTATGTACTATTGGACCGAACTGGCCAACATAAACTTTTTTCCTTGGGTATTGCTGCTGCCTATTGGGCTGATAGCTTTGGTGGTTCAAAAAAACAGCCGGTACCGAAACCTCATGCTGCTGCTACTGGGCTCAACTGTTTCCCACCTTTTGGTAATTTCTGTTTCGAAAACCAAACTGCCTTGGTACGATGCCTCCGTTTATCCTTGGCTCTCCATCATTGCAGCATTCGGTCTATGGTCTATTTGGGAGCAACTTGTATCCAAGTTCAAACTTACTGCAATAGCTCAACTTGCTTCATTTTGCCTAATTACTGTTGCTGTGTTTAGCTATAGCTATGCCAAGGAGGTTACCGAAAATATGCAGCACCTTATTTATTCGCAACAACAAAAGGTAGGTATGCTACTTCAGGAGGTGCGAAACCACCATGCTGATTTGAAAACCTTTACGGTAATTGATGAAGGTAGCACCGGGAACCTTGTGGCATCGTTCTATATAAGCAGCATGAACGACCACTATGGCTACCACATTGATTGGCAAACAGATTACCGCAATATAGCAGCAGGCGACACTATAGGTTTTTGCACCTCAGCAGCAATACGATGGGCCGATAGCTTGTACGCACAGCAAACACTAACGGAAACAAGCGGGTGTAAAATAGTTGTACTTACCGATACCCTCAGAACAGGCCATACAGTTCCGCATTAACGCGGCTTACCACATCAGCCAAGTGCTCTTGGTTGTCAATAAAGTTGCAATTGTCAACGTCAATAATCAACAACTTACCTTCTTTGTAAGTGCTAATCCAGTTTTCGTAGTACTCGTTTAGGCGGCGCAAGTAATCTAACCGCAGGTTTTCTTCGTACTCACGGCCACGCTTCTGTATTTGACCTACCAAGGTAGGTATACTACCTCGAAGGTAAATCAACAAATCGGGTGGGGTAATAAGCGAGTTGATGGTATTGAAAAGAGTTGTATAGTTCTCAAAATCGCGGGTGGTCATCAGGCCCATAGCATGCAGGTTGGGCGCAAAGATGAATGCATCCTCGTAAATGGTGCGGTCTTGCACCACGGT
>CAIOSU010000305.1 GCA_903861055.1 uncultured bacterium | reverse complement strand
CTTGTTTAACTTGGTTGTTGTTTTTGATGGCTACAAAGTAGAAACCATTTTCTAAGGCGCTAAGGTCGATTCCAGTATTAAACTCGGCTTCAACGCTACCTAGCGCTTGCGCAAATACTACACGGCCGGCAATGTCATAAACCTGTACGTTGGCGTTCTCCATGCTTTCGGTAGTAAAAATGCTGATGTTCAATTTGCCATTGCTTGGGTTAGGTGCCAAGGTTAGGTCGAAAACAGCAGGTTTGTCACTAGCCAAATCCAAATCGGCAGCATCAGTTGCGTCATCGGCACCAACCCTAAAGTTGGTAGCGCTAATGCTTGCAGTTAATGTATAGCAACTGCTAGCATTAAAAGCACCACCACTGCCCAATACGCGGATAGTATAGGTACCAACAGTTGTAGTGTTATAAGTAATCGTCTCATTGGTAGTACCAGTGTTTTGAGAGATGGCAACTTGGTTACCTCTAGAGTTGTACAACACTACATTGTAGTTGGCTGGCAAATTAGTCAAAGTTATTCTTATGCGACGTTGGGTACTGGTGTTCGCAAACTTAAAGTAGTCATTATCGGTGCTAGTGCCAATTACTGCCGTGATGGCAGTGTTCACAGGGATGGTTTTTGCAGTCGAAATTGAATTGTTAGACTCATAAGCATCGGTGCAAGTGGTAGTAACTGCTAGCGTAGTAAAGCTGCCAGTGGCAGTGTAGCTGCTGCTGCCGCTGCTGCAAACGGTTTGCACTTGGTAGTTGTATGTAGTATTATTTGTCAAGCCCGATAGGGTAAAGCTAGTAGCACTGGTGCTTACAGTGGTGAAAGTGGCAGCCGCGCTAGTTTTGTACTGTACATTGTAGCTAGTTGCACCGGTAGCCGCGCTCCAAGTAAGGGTAGCACCTGTGGTAGTAACGTTGCCAGCACTTAGACCAGTTGGGCTATTGCATGCAGTGATATTTCCAGGCACACAACCCAATGAGTTAAGCAATGAAGCCCTAAAGCCGCCTGCTGCAAACAATGCTTGCATGCGCACTTTTTGGCCATTGGTAAACATAAACATACAAGCGTCATCGGTATAGTCCATGTAGTTCATGTACAGATCGCCGTTAGGGCCATTGCTGCACGATACAGTTGGAAACAAAGGGCAGCCATAATTTTCGTCGCCTTGGTTTGGCGTGTCTGTTACGTTATCGCTACCAGTACAACCGGTGCCATCGTCGCCCCAAATGTGGTAAAGGTTTAGCCAATGACCTACTTCGTGAGTAGCGGTACGACCTTTGTTGAAAGGCGCTGCAGCAGTGCCGATAGTACCAAAGGCGTTGTAGTTTACTACTACACCATCGGTAGCAGCGCTGCCACCAGGAAACTGGGCGTAGCCCAAAATGCCACCACTGATATTACAAACCCAAAGGTTTAGGTAAGAGCTGGTAGGCCAAGCATCAGAACCACCGTTGGCGCTTCTTTTAACATTATCGTTAGTAGAAAAAGAAGTGTTGGTTGTTAATTTACGAACAATACCGTTAGAAGCATTTCCATTAGGGTCGCGCTGCGCGAGGCAAAACTGCACATCAACATTGGCTACCAAACTTTGAAAAACCGAAGGAGTATTGGTCCAGTCGGCATTTAGCTTGGCAAAGTCGGCATTCAAAACATTCATCTGCGACTGTATTTGGGCATCGCTGATGTTCTCGGTTGTGGTACGATATACTACATGCACTACTACTGGTATAGTTACCAACGCCCTACCGGTATTGCCTTGAGGATTATTGGTAATCCAGTTCTGGGTGAATTGTTCAATGTTTTGGCGATTTTGCAACACGCTTGGGTCTTGCAATATCATGTTTTGCAAGTGCTCCATAGCACCACAATTGCGTTGGGCATTGGCTGGGGCAGCACTTACAAGCAAAAGCAGTGCTAGGCTGATGTTCAGTAATTGTTTTAACATTGTCGGATTTTAAATTGGGTAATGGGTTATCATTAAATTAAGCGTTCGAAAGTCAAATCAAACCAATTGGTCGATTAAAAGCAAATTCAAATTGGTTATTTCATTGCGTATTTTCAAATAGTTATTACAATTAGGCAATAAATTTTATATTCGTTTGAGCGTCAGTGAGGTAGCGCTGTATTTTGGAGTGTTTTCTAACCAGTTTTTCCCTGCAATATTTACGAAGCAATGGTGTCTAAAAATGCATTTTGAAATTAAAATGATCACTCATAGCATCACTATTATCCTGGATGATAACAATTGAACCCGCGCGATGGTTTTTAAAATGGGCTATATTTGTAAATTCGCATTGAAGTAAGAAGTACTCAATGCTACCTACCCCGCCCATTCGGGTTTATAATTTGAGTGTAAGAGCACCTAATTTGTAATGCGACACTTACTTCGTAAATGCCCCCCGTAAATGCCTATGCTATGCCGCGGATTGCAAATCCGCTTCTCGGTAGCGACGGATTGCAAATCCGTAGTGGCGAAAATTAGTCTTGTGTCTTGTGTCTATTCCAACCCATCCATCAATCGCTGGCTTACGCCAGTAGTGCTAAAGCCGCCGTCATGGTATAGGTTTTGCATGGTTACCATGCGGGTAAGGTCGCTAAACATAACCACTACAAAGTTGGCGCAGTCTTCGGCGCTGGCATTGCCCAGTGGCGATATCTTATCTGCATAAGTAAAGAAGCCATCAAAGCCCTTCACGCCCGAGCCGGCAGTAGTATGCGTTGGCGATTGGGAGATGGTGTTGATGCGCACTTTTTTCTCGAAGCCGTAGTGATAGCCATAGCTACGTGCAATGCTTTCTAGTAATGCCTTAGCGTCGGCCATATCGTTGTAGCCCGGGAAGGCGCGTTGTGCTGCTATATAAGTAAGTGCCACTACCGATGCCCATTCGTTCAGGGCATCGTTTTTGTGGCAAACCTGCAACACCTTATGAAAAGATAGGGCAGATATATCTAGTGTTTTTTGATAAAAATCATAGTTAAGCTCGTGGTATTCTTTGCCCTTGCGCACATTTAGCGACATGCCGATAGAATGCAGCACAAAATCGAGCTTACCGCCTAATATTGTCATGCTTTGAGTTACAAGGTTCTCCAAATCTTCCATATTAGTGGCATCGGCAGCTATTACTTGGCTACCGGTAATCTGCGCCAACTCGTTTATTTTGCCAAAGCGCAGGGCCACTGGCGCATTACTCAATACAAAGCTAGCACCTTCTTCATGCGCCTTTAGGGCCACTTTCCAGGCAATGGAGTTCTCGTCTAACGCGCCGAAAATAATACCGCGCTTTCCTTTAAGCAAGTTGTGCATTGGTTATTAGTTGATTTGTTATTGGTTAATTAGTTGATTGGTACTGCATGCCATTGGCTTTTTTATAAACACAAAGAACATAAAGATATTTTACAAAACGCACAAAAATAATGCCCGAGCGAGTAGAGTAACCGATACTCAGTTTACAATTCAACCAATCAACCTGTCAACCAGTTAACAAATCAACCAGTTAACAAATCAACCAATAACTAGTCTTTACCCCCTCAACCACAGGAAATCAGGTATGCTCTTAATTACTTGAGCTACCAACCACCAGCGGCGGGTAATATACACTACCCGTTTCTTGTTGATTATGGCACTGTATATCTGTTTTGCGGCCTTATGGCTAGAGGCTACCCAAAACATGCCTTTGTTTTCTTGGGTCATGGGTGTGGCCACAAATCCTGGGCGGATATCGGTAATGGTAATGTTCGATTTTCTGCGGTTGCTACGCTGTTGTAAGCCCTCCATGTAGCTGCTTACATAGGCTTTGGTAGCAGAGTAAACGGTGGCAATATGGGTGCCACGAACTGATGCCACCGAAGATATGCCAGCAATTTGCCCGCCCCCTTGCTGCTCAAAATATTTTACAGCCCAGTTGGCCAGTGCGGTAAAGCCTGCCATATTTACCATAATTATTTGCTGCTCAAATTCCCAAGAGGGTTTTGAGTCGCCAATACCAGCATTGAGCACCAGTATATCCATACCGCCCATTTCGTTAACTAGTTTGGCTAGGGTTTCACGTGCGGCGGTTGGGTCGGCAACATCCATTT
>CAIOSU010000304.1 GCA_903861055.1 uncultured bacterium | reverse complement strand
TTAGACCCAAACGGATGGTCCTTGGCAAGCTATAGTTTTGAGGATTGTCAATCCAAGCATTGTACAAATCGGCGTAAGAGTCAGCATTTAGTTGGTTGCCCAAATCTTGCTGACCGATTGCTGATGTTAAGTAGCCATCATCGTTTACGTTGCCAGTATATGAGTATACCTTAATAACGTTACGCGTATCCAATAGGTTTTGAACCCATAGGTAAACGTTCAAGCTCATTGGCCTTCCGGCTTTGCCAGTCTCTTTGTTCTTAGGGGTAATATTAAACCCTTTGTCGATACGCAAATCTAGGCGGAAGGTCCAAGGCAAACGGGCACCATTGATAGAACCTTTAGGGATTGGACGCTGCGGAACGCTTTCTTGGCCCTCTGCAGTTGGGTTTTGTTGTTGTGTGTAAGGGGTGCCTGAACGAGTACGGGCAATAAGGTTAATACCAAAGTTTGACAGTATCTGCTTTCCTTTTACCAATGGACCATTGTAGTTTGCACCTTCGCCATAACGGTAATCGGCAGTAAGGTTAATCATATGGCGGGCATCGTAGCTCAACGGAGCAATGGTACGCAAGTTTGGCTGGCCAGAGCCTACCAAGTTCAATTGGGTTACGTCATTTGAACCAGTACCGTCGGCAAACTGCAAGGTGTAGTTCAAGCGCAAGCTAAGATTGCTGGTGCGTGTTTTGCGCATATCGTAATCCAAAGAGAAACCTTTAACGGTACCAAAATCGACGTTACCGAATGTGGTATAGTCACGTGGGAAAGCGTAACGAACCTGAACAATCTGCACCATATCGCGCATTTCGCGATAGAACGCCGAGAAGGTGATAGCACTATTTTGGGTAACCAACTGACGGAAACCAATTTGGTAATCAATGGTTTTCTCAGGTTTCAAATTAGGGTTGTTAAAAACCCCAGTGATACGCTCATTAAAGAAATAGTAATCAGATGGCGTAGCAACTACGCGACCCTGTGGACGCTGAGCCAAAATATCGTAGTGGGCAAAGAATGATGCCTCATCGGTTAGGTTGAATGAGAACGCCAAACGAGGCATTACGGTAATCTGCGGCTTATAGTCAGTAAACGAATTGTTCGGATCAAAGTTTTCACTCTTAATGTTGTTCACCACCGTGTTATCCAACAAAGGTGTTGGGCGCGATGTTGCCGAACTAGCACCAATAATCCTAGGGTCAGCTACTTCTACCCCATCGGCAGTATACCAAGTGTTGCCATTACGGAAACCAGTAAGCACCGGGTTGTTTTTGTCAGGATTGTCAACATAAACTTTATAGTCGCCACCAACACTGTTTGGCACTGCAAATCCGTAGCGCTCTACCGCTTCATCAACGGTCAAGATTTTGTACAACGAAAATTCATCGGCCAATACTTTTTGGTTGGCATCGTAACGGTCGATACGAAGACCTATGTTGAACAACAAATCCTTGAACTGGAATTTATCTTGAATAAAGAACGCGGTGTAAATAGGGCGGAAAGCACCTACTTCGCGAGTATAGTTGCCATCTTTATCCTTCTTGGTAAAGAAATCGTTGAAGGCTGGCTGGCTAGTTGATTTGTTTCCTTTGTAATCATAGCCATTGTATGATACATAGCCGTTACCTTGGTTCAACAACTCATCGGCACTGAACATATCCAAAGAGAAAAAGTCAGGCGAAAGGGTATCAATGTTTATGAAATCGGTGTTATCGGCAGATAGGCCAAGCTTTGCACGCAAATTACGGTCGAAAAACGATTGGCTACCGTTGTTTACTTGGTTGGTAAGAATGGTATCGTAAACGCTAAATGCAGGTGCATTTGGGAAACAACGGCAAGTTTGGTCAAACGCATATTCAACACCATCAATCAACAAACTAAAATCGTTTAGGTTATTCAAATCCGGGTCAACAATATGCTGGTTTGCTTGCAAGCGAGCAAGCTCCCACAAACCGATTGGATTTACTTGGTAGTTGCGGTCAACACGCTGCTCAAATTCGAAACCGAACTCTAAAGCATGTTTGTTGCGGCTAGAAGAACCTGGGCGCAAAATATCAACAGAACCAATAAAGGTTAAACGGAACTGATCGTTATCAGCTTCGATGCCATAACCATTGAACTGGCGACCAACATTGTACCAAACACCATGTACCGTTTGGCTGCGGTCACCATTTCGCAAACCGTTGTTTGCTTGAATAGTAGACAAGTTATTATAGTAAGTCTCTACATTGTCTCCGGCCAACTCATAATAACGAGTCATAAAGTTGGCTGTAGTTTGGTTTAGGTTCGATGGAGTAAAGGTTACCAAAGTATCGGTAAAACCAGTCTGAACGGTACCAGTTAGGGTCTTTGGATTACCATTTACATCGAAATAAGTAATCTGGCCTTCGGTGCCTCCATTTGGTGCAGAGTAGCTAGGAGCCCTTAAAATATCATACTTACCTAGGTAGCCGTAGTCAAATGCATTAAAGCCGTGCGTTCCGTCTTCGAAAGTGTTGTAAACTTTAGAATAGTCAAACTGCAAGCTGTAGAACGCATTCTGGAAAGGGCTCTTAGATGCTTCAGCGGCATCAGTATTTGCCTTGCCGAAACGTTGTGTGTAACGGGCAAACACCCTCCACGATAAATCCTTGTTCAAAGGATTGTTTTCAGCGTTGAAAAGGGTGTAGCGCGCTACCCAATCATTGTATCGACTGTAGTTGATGCTACCACCAACGGTGATACCAATCTTTTCGGTTATTTTAAAATCTAATTTGCTAGATAAGCTGTAGGTAAGGTTAGAAGTATTAGGTTTTACCTTTGATTTTTCTAAATCATCGAAAGTAACCGTTTGAGTAGAAGAAATAAAAGCATCGCCCACTGAAGAACGCACCAAAGGATTTTCTTCCAACTCTCTCAATTTATCTTCCTTAACCTGCCATACTCCTACTGCCGATGGGCGAGGATCTTTCTGATAGCCAAATTCACCCGCTACGAAGAAACCAACTTTAGCTTGTGCCGAATCGGTACCCTTATCTTTAATGTAAATAGGACCGGTAAGATTAAAATTGGCAAGATTGTAGCCAAAACCATCAAGAAACTGAGAGGTAATTAACTCAACACCACCATTCAATTGGCGAGATGGGCCCTTGGTTACAATATTGATGATACCACCTGTTGCATCGCCATAGCGGGCAGGCACGCCACCCGTAATAACAGTAAGCTGCTCAATAGCATTTGCTGGTAAGTTGGTGCTACCACGAACACGGATACCATCAATATAATACTCTGTTGAACTTTCTCTAGAACCTTTGATACTCAAAGCAGAACCTTCGTCTTCTTGAAATACACCAGCACTGGTAGAGGCTATAGATTGGATATTACGAGTTGGTAGAGATTTAATCTCATCTGCCGAAATAGTTGTTTTGGTAGAGTTACTCTCCTTGTCGATTAAGGGTACTTTGTAAGCCACAATCTCAACAGCATCAATTACTTTCGACTCAGGTTTTACCAATTGGTTGAGCGTAGTAATACGATCGGAGTTGATTTTAACACCAGTGATTAGCACTGTGCCGTAGCCTAGGGCCGAAAATTCCACATCGTAAGTACCCGGCTCAAGCGGCTTGATAGAGTAGAAACCATCAAAATCGGTTGCGTTACCAGTAACCAGCACGCCATTCTTTTTAATGGCGACGTTGGTAAACGGAACTCCCTCTTTGTTCTCATCAGTAACCTTACCGGAGAGCTCACCTGTTTGGGCAAACGCCAAATTCACGCCGAGGAACATAAGCACCACGGCTGAGAAAAGCCTTATCATAACCTGCATTTTAAGTAACCTTAACAAACGATAGCCGTCAAAAATAGTAAAATTTGTAAAAAAGCGTTAAAAAATTTGCCCCGAAGGACTAATTTGTGCTACCATATAGCCGTATGGCGGCACTAAAGTATCCCTTTTATCTTGAAAGCCATTGCTTTAGCAATTTTTTCCTTCGATTCTTTTGTCCAACCTGCAATATGCGGTGTTAGCAAAACGTTATCCAGAGAGCATAATCGTTCAAATTGTATCAACTCTGTCTTACTAAAAGATTCTAACTTTTCATTTTCCAGTACATCTAGTGCCGCCCCTAGTATCAATCCCTGCTCAATACCCCACAACAAATCTTCGGTATTCACTACTTTACCTCTACTTGTATTTACCAAGTAGAAAGGCTTATTAAACTGCTTAATGAACTTTTTGTTCACTAAATAATTAGTTTCATCGGTCAGCTGAACGTGCAGACTTACAACATCAGCATACTCGTAAATAGCATCAAGGCGGGTTTCTTCAATTGTTCCGGTACCAAAACCAGATTTATATTTATCGTAGGCCAGTATTCGCACATCAAAACCAGTAAGTCTTTTGGCAAAGGCAGTACCTGTGTTGCCACATCCAATTATGCCTACCGTTTTACCTCCCAGCTCCACTCCCCTGTTAGGTTCGCGACTCCATTGCCCTTTTCTCACTTGCGAATCGGCTCTGTTTATGTGGTTCATCAGCCCAAGTAGCATACCTATTGCATGCTCTGCTACAGCATCGCAATTGCCCTCTGGAGTATTAAAACATTTAATCCCTTTGGCACTTGCATAAGCTTGGTCAATCACCTCTAATCCTGCTCCCAAACGACCTATAAATTTCAGACGCACTCCTAGGTCAATCAGTTGCACGCCAGCCGATATTTTGCTATTTATTATTAATCCAGTGTATTCAGAAATAACTTTTAATACCCCTTCTTGATCAATAGTAGGCTGATAATCAACAACATACCCCATACCCGCCAATTCTTGTAAAAGTAAAGAGTGAACGGGGTCGGTAATTAAAACTTTTTGATTACTCACTTTTCTTCTCTAACATTTGGGTAACGGCAAAAAAATCTTCCAGACTCATTTGCTCAGGTCGACGCGTAAAAAAATCAGTAGTCAATGTTTCCTCGTTTGGCTGAAAAGATGATAAGCTATTTCGAAGCATCTTCCGTCGTTGGTTAAAGGCAGCTTTTACTACTTGCTTAAACACGCGCTGGTTACAAGGAAGTGTTTTACGGTCGTTTCGTTGCAAGTTGATTACCACTGAGTCAACTTTCGGTGGCGGGCTGAACGATTCGGGAGGTATGTGGCAAATAAGGCTCATTTTGTACCAAGCGGCCAATAGCACGCTCAATATGCCATAATCTTTTTTGCCAGGGCCTGATATTACGCGCACGCCCACTTCTTTCTGGAACATACCAACAACTTGTATTACCCGGTCTTTTTCGTCCAAAACCGTGAATAGTATTTGGCTGGAGATATTATAGGGGAAATTGCCAACCACTATAATATCGCCATCAGGCAATACACTCCAATCAAATTTCAGAAAATCTTGGTGTATGAGGCGATTACCTAGTGCGGGAAACTGCTTCTGCAACACTGGAATTAAATCGTCATCTACTTCAACGGCATAAAACTTATCGGCATAGCGCTCTAATAAAGGTGCAGTAAGCACACCTCGGCCTGGGCCTATCTCTACGACCGTAAAGTTGCCGGGATCGGGCAAGGCTTGCACGGTTTGGCGCACCACGTCCATGTCTTTAAGAAAATGCTGCCCGAAGGCCTTTTTGGCTTTGTGATCCAAGAGTAGATGTAAAATATGAAATGAGAAATGTGAAACGGGTAAAACAGGGCGGTAAAAATACCCATTTTTTACGTGTAATTTTGTTTTGAGGATTTGGAACACACCCAATCTTTTTTCATCTCCAATCTAATTATCGACATTTTTTTAGTCTCTAATTTCATATTTTATATCTATCCTTTGACAACGTCTGACCAAATAATATACGAGGACAACCACCTAATGGTGGTAAACAAGCTAGCCGGCCAACTATCTCAAGGCGATGAAACAGGCGACGCCTCACTTGCCGACGACCTTAAGGCGTACATAAAAGAAAAGTACAACAAGCCAGGTGAGGTATTTTTGGGCGTGGTGCATCGGTTGGATAGACCCACAAGTGGCTTGATATTGTATGCCCGCACCAGCAAGGCTCTTACTCGACTTAATGAAATGCTGCGCGATCGAACCGTAAAAAAAACTTACTGGGCATTAGTAGCAAACCGTCCGCAAGAGGAGGAGGCCAACCTTACGCACTACCTAGTAAAGCACAGCGCCAATAATACGAGTGTAGTAGTATCGCCAAAGCATAAGTTAGGCAAAGAGGCCAAGCTACATTACACGCTGCTAAAAAGCTTAAAAGAACGCCACCTGCTGGAGGTAAACTTAGAAACGGGCCGCCACCATCAAATACGCGTGCAACTAAACAACTTAGGATGCCCAATAATTGGCGATTTGAAGTACGGCTTTAAAACACCGAATCCCGATAAAAGTATTTGCTTACACGCCAGGCATATTGAGTTTGTGCATCCCGTGCAAAAAACCAAAATGGCTTTTGATGCTCCACTGCCAAAGTTGGATGTTTGGAAAGGGTTTGATTGAGGTATCTTACTTCCCGCTGCACCCCGTCATTGCAATGACGACCACCTAACAACAACCTTAAACAAAAAAAGAGAAAACGATAACGCGATCGGTTACCGTTTTCTCTTATATAATGGAACACACCACACGCAATACGTGCTGTGGTATGCTAATAAAATCAGTAGGAATGATTAGGCCCTAGCGGCTACAACCACTTTACCCTTGTAATAAAGGTCGCCGTTTATTTCGTAAGCGCGATGAAACAAGTGCGGGGCACCGGTTTCTTTGCAAATGCTCACGTTAGGAGCTTCGGCTTTGTAGTGTGTGCGGCGTTTGTCGCGACGGGTTTTCGATATTTTTCGCTTAGGATGTGCCATGGCTTAATTAATATTTATTTCAGTTTCTTTAATGCTGACCATCGCTGGTCTATGTCTTCATCGTTATTATCGTCATTATCATTCTCCCCTTTCTCATCACTAAAGAAACCTAGCTTGGCCAGTATTTCTTTGTTGCATTTAGGACCTCCTACTTCTTCGGCGCGGCAACCTTTCTGAAAAGGAATGCTCAGCGTTACAAACTCGTACACCAGTTGCGAAACGTCCAAATGGGTTTCGTTGGCCGGTATAAATACCACATCGTCCTCGTCTTCCATTTCGCCAGTTTCGTGGCTAAATTTTACGTATACCGTAAATTCATCCAACAGCTCTTGGTCAATGTCGTTCAAGCAGCGGTCGCAAGTGGCTTTAATGGTACCCTCCACATAAAAGTCGAGAACCATCATGTTGGGGCGCTTATCGAGCACCATTTCCACTTGAATATTGCTGCCCTCTGTGGGTTCGCTACCTTCAAAATAAGTAAAGAACTTATCCCCTATCTCGAAATCGAAACTCGTTTCGCCCAACTTCAACCCTATGAAAGGGATGCTAAATTCACGAAGGGCAACATCACGAGACACGGCAACAAGATTTTAAAGGACTGCAAAGATAAAGAAAGGATTGGAAATGTGGAAATCTTTTTTCGGATTGAAGCAGGAATTGTCAGGAAAGTATCTCCAAAGTGATAAATTACTCCCCTTAATCCCTTTCGCTCCGTTTTTCTTTAGCTTCAAGTGGTTTGGCGTGGCTTTCATCAAATACCCGGCGGGCGCGCAGCGCATCAATACCCGTAAATATGGCTTCGCGCAATGAGTTTTCGTCGGCAAGGCCTTTGCCTGCAATATCATAAGCAGTGCCATGGTCGGGCGAGGTACGGATAACGGGCAAGCCAGCAGTATAGTTTACCCCATTGCCAAAACCCATCGATTTGAAGGCTACCAAGCCTTGATCATGATACATAGCCAACACGGCATCAAATTTCTTAAATGCGCCCGAGCCAAAAAAGCCATCAGCAGGGTACGGGCCAAAGGCCATTATTTTAGCCTCCTGCGCCTTGTGTATGGCAGGGATAATGATTTCTTTCTCCTCCTTGCCAATCAAACCATTGTCGCCAGCATGCGGATTTAGACCTAGAACGGCAATTTTCGGTCTTTCTATGGCAAAATCCCGCTCAAGGCAGTGGTGCATTATTTCCAGCTTCTGCAAAATGAGCTTGGCGTTTAGCTTCTCAACCACATCTTTAATAGGAATGTGGTTGGTAACCAAGCCCACGCGCAAGGTATCATCAACTAAAAACATCATGCTCTCCTGTACGTTGAAGTAGCGGGTAATATATTCGGTATGGCCTGTAAACTCAACGCCCTCAATTTTTATATTGTGCTTATTTAGTGGCGCGGTAACCAACACATCAATATAGCCGCTCTTTAAATCGGCCATGGCCTCATCCAGCAACGTGATGGCCGCCTTGCCAGCGGCAGGAGTATCTTCACCAGGTTGAATCTCAAACTCATCGTCTAAGCAATTAACGATATTAAGCCCTTTGTTGCTCAATAGTTTTGGGTCTTTGCTTTTCAATACTTGGTGCTGCAGTTTATCTAGCTGCAGCAAGTGCTTATAATGATGGATAATTTTGGGGGAGGCGTATACTACGGCTACACATTGGTCGAATAGGCGGTTGTCGCTAAACGCTTTCAGCACTACTTCGGGGCCAATACCATTATAATCTCCTATGCTGATGCCTACTACAGGCAATTCTTTTGTCTTCATTTTCTAGTTTTTATGCACCCGTCACTGTGAGGGTCAAAATGCCCGTCATTGCGAGGACCTCATTAATCTTCAATATCGCCAGTAAGCCTCACAGCCCGCGGCAACTATTCTCACTGCTTCAGCAGTATTCCCCTGTTATGGAGCATTATTACGAACAAGCATTAAAGCAAACTCAACTTCACTGCTCGCACCAAGAGCCCACACGCGCAACCTTCAATCTCGTTTCAAACGAGGCTAAGGATGACACGCCCTTTAAAATTCCAAATACCGATGACTAATTAACAGATAACCGATTAACTAATCAAATCCTCTTTTTAAGGAAATCATACAACAACCTTACACCATACCCACTGCCATTTTTAAGACGGTAAGCCTCTGTCTTTTCAAGGAAAGCAGGGCCAGCAATATCAATGTGAATCCAAGGATAATCAGTGAAGCGCCTTAAGAACATACCCGCTGTAGTAGCGCCGCCAGTGGCACCGCCAACGTTTTTAATATCTGCAACATCCGATACAATCATCTCATCATACTCTTCCCACAATGGGAACTCAACTAAGCGCTCGTAAACGGCATAGCCACTATCTGAAAGGCTTTTCTTTACCTTGTCATCCGCATTGCCCATAAATACGGCACCTTGGCTGCCAATGGCGCGCTGAGCTGCGCCAGTTAGGGTTGCTAAATCGATAACCAATTCAGGCTTGTACTTTTTGGCGTAGCTAAGCGCATCGGCCAAAATCATGCGGCCTTCCGCATCGGTATTCAACACTTCTACCTTAAGGCCGCTGTGCATCACAATCACATCGCCCGGGGTATAGGCATTTCCGCCGGGGCGGTTTTCAGTTGCCGGGATCAACCCTATAATATGAATTGGCAATTCGTTTTTGGCAGCGGCATAAAACGCACCTGCTACAGAAGCTGCACCACCCATATCGCACTTCATTTGGTCCATGCTATTTGGGGTAGGCTTTAGGCTCAGGCCGCCCGTATCGTATACTACCCCTTTACCTACCAATATTATCGGGTTTTTGTTGATCGCCTTTTTAGGCTTATACTCCAATATATTGAAGGTTGGTGGATTGGGACTACCCAAGTTTACGGCAATCAAACCACCCATTTTCAGGCTCTTGATTTTTGACTTATTCAGTACCTCTACCGAAAAGCCTGCCTCTTTACCCATTTTGGTTATCTCCTCACTCAACATCTCAGCGGTAAGGTGCGATAGGGGTTCGTTAACCAAGTCGCGAGCAATCAATGTTGCATCGGTAAGGTGCTCAATCTCCTTGAGCGTTTTCTCAGCAATGCTGCCCTTCAAAAGCACCAACTCCTTCACGGTACTGCTACTTTGAGGTAACGTTTTGTACTTGTCAAATTTATAGTTGGCCAACACAAACCCTTCAACCACATGCGTTAATGCATCTTTGTTATCGGTGGCATTTACCAGTGTAACACTATCCAGCTTATATTGGCTGGCAGCAACTTGCGCCTTAGCACCAACTTTACGCCATTTTTCGTTGTTTGCGTAGCTATTTTCCGTACTCTCGGCAAAAACAAAGTTGTACGCACCATCATCAACGACCATTACTGGGCTAATCTTTTTATCCAATTCAACCTTAATTAACTTGGCCGAAGCAGCGGCAAATCCTTGCTTTTCCCAGTTGGTATCTTTAGAACCGATAAGTATACGGGCGGCGTTTTTTGCGGGTTTATCGGCTATTTTAAGAGCAGTAGTATGCATAGTGGGTTGTTCAATTAAATAATCGTTGTTGCGAATTTAACCAATTAGTAGCAAGATGGGGGATTAGATGTGAAATTTGAAATGATAAAAAGAAAGCCACCTTTACAAAACCGAGATAAGAATAGATCTTCGTATTGTTTGCAAATAAACTACTCGCCCCGCAAGCGGCCAATAAATGCTTTTATCTCGCCAAACACAGGCACTTGATCGCAGATAACGTATTGGCTCATCATTACATGTTCGCCATTGGGCATGGCAACAAGCTTATTGCGCGGATCTTGTTTCTGGGTGCTTTCAAATTGGGCATAGGCGTCTAGCATCATGCTTACCTTGGCCGCACCGTCTTGGTGTTCCTCGTCCTTGTAGTAATACATCAACAATGTTGGCGGAGAGACCTTTTTATACACATTGCCATTAGCGGCAAAATTCCTCAGGTCTTCCAACGATTGCAACGATTGCATCAATTGTTCGGGGTACCAATAATCGTCATATCCATCCCTAATTATTTTAAGCCACTCATCGGTGCGGTTCATATCGCGCTCGTCTCCTTGCGCCCAACGTAATAACCGCAAGGCACCCGGCACCTTTAAAGCATTGCCTGCCGCAGGAGCATAATCATAGAAAGGCGACGATAGTACCAGCGCATCCACCAAATCGGGCCGCTGGGCAGCAAGCCAAGTTGATATAAGCCCGCCCATACTCACACCAACCAGCACTACCGTATCACCAAGTTGCTGGGCCATTAAAAGGGCATCCATTCCAGCGGTAAGGTAATCGCTATACTTGGCTGATGCATGGTCTTCTTTGTTTGTACCATGGCCGGGCAACCTTACATAATAGGTATTGGCTTGGTATAGCTCGGCAAGGCTATCCATTACATATTCTCCTTCACCACGGCTGGCTGTAAAACCATGTATGTACAAAAACGCTAGCCCTGTTTTAGGGGCAAACCTTACTAACTTTTCCTCGTTATTTGGCCGGGCATTCAAAGCAGCGCTTTCGGCCAATTTTTCTTGGTAATAGGCATTAAAGTTGGCAGGCAATTCGTGCTGCACATACTCATAGTGTGGCGCACGGGCCAGCCAAACCCAGTAAGCAATGCCTATTAACAATAGCGCAAGTACCCAATATCGCTTTTTGCGGTAGTTCATTTAGCAAGCGCTTCTTTTACCCCATCAATAGCTACCCTGGCATTGCCGGCAAACAATTCATTGCCAATGATAAAAACAGGGCGCTTTAGAAAAGTATATTCTTTCAAAATCAAATCGCGATATTCGTTTTCACCCAAAACTTGTTCTTTCAAATTCCAAGCTTGGTATTTCATCGATTTACGCGTAAATAAGGCCTCGTAGCTGCCCGCCAGTGCGTGCATTTCGTCCAATTGTGCTGGAGTAATAGCAGTCTCTTTTATGTTTTGTTGCTCAAAACTATCATTAATGCCAACCTCCTTCATAATACGTTGGCAGGTGCTGCACGAGGCTAAGTAATAAACTTTCTTTTTCATAGATGGCAATAAATTTAGGCAATAAGTAAGGGATTATTATTGTAAATTCATGAAAGAAGAATCAATTTCTAAGAATCATGAAGAGCATTTGCTTAACTATATTTTTGGCTGTGGGCGCGTTTGGGATTAGCGCGCAAACCTTGGAGCCACCCAAACAATCGTTGCCAACGTTTTATTATCAGATTTTCCTTACCGAACCTATTGATTCGGTTGGGCAGATATATTACCAACAAGATAGCACCGCTGTGCAGTTCCAGCTTTCACCTGATAAAATGGCTATATACTTGTTAGACTATGACGGCGAACGAACCATCCATATTGATTACTTTAAAGCTGGCATGCCTGCCGATATGAACAAGCCGCACTGCCATGTGCATGCTCTAGAGCATTTGTAGTGACTGAATGGTTAACAATTGTTACAATTGGCCTTGATTGAACGATTTGCGCAACATTGACATTATTATGGCTAGTAGCTATTTATTACCTTCGTAACCTAAATAAACCTGAAATGAAAAACATAGTAACCCTATCGCTTAGCTTGGTTCTAACACTTTTTGTAAGCTTGAAGGTATTTGCCGGCAACGAGACCGAAACCCTGAATGTAAAAACGAATGCGGTATGTGGCGAGTGCAAAACCCGCATTGAAGGCAATGTAGTGAAACTGAAAGGTGTTAAAAACGCTATACTTAACTTGGATACCAAGGTTTTGACCGTTACTTACAACAAGGAGAAAGTAACCTCAGCCGACATTAAAAAAGCAGTAACCGAAACCGGATATAGCGCCGATGAAGTAGCAGGCAACGACAAAGCCCGCGCCAACCTACCACATTGCTGCCAAGCCGACGGACACAAACACTAAACCTATGAACAAGTATTGGCCAGTTGCATTGATTGCTATAGCAATGTTTGCTTCGTGCAGAAATGCGGAGACCGAAAGTACTGAAGCCAAGGTGCCGCAAACGCAGTTACCAGCTCCTAAAAACGAGGTAGTGGGGCAAGATGTGGCGCTACTTTGGAACAATTATTTGAAAATGCGCGATGCATTGGTTGCCGCAAAAAGCACCGAGGCTGGCAAATGGGCATTAGCCTTGCATTTGGCAGCAGCCAATTTCCCGGCAGACAGTTTGGATGAGGAGGCTAAATTGCGCTGGACAAGGCAACAAAAAGACTTGCAGCAGGATGCGCTAACCATTAACACTAGTGATATTGAGGGCCAGCGTGCGGCGTTTGAGTCTTTGTCGAAAACCATGTACCAGCTCATTACCGAACTAGGCCTGCCAAAAGGATACTATGTATACCAGCAGCATTGCCCAATGGCATTTGACAACCGAGGCGCATGGTGGCTTAGCGAAATACCCGATATAGTGAACCCTTACTTTGGCGATAAAATGCTTACTTGCGGCGTGGTTAAAGAAGCTTTTGAATACAATTAACCCCATTTAATTGCATCGTTATGTCGACTTATAAGTTTAAAACCTCCATCAATTGCCAAAGCTGTGTAAACATAGTAAAGGCATACATGAACGAGGTGCCCAACCTGAGCGGCTGGGAGGTAGCAACAACCAACCCAGATAAAGTACTTACCGTAAATGGTGATGGCCTGAGTGCCAACGAAGTAATAGTAAAAGTACAAGAGGCAGGGTTTACGATTGAACAAATAGATTGAAACCCTTTGGAAATTAAAGATATAGTGCTATATTTGCACTCCACATCGCGGGGTGGAGCAGAAGGTAGCTCGTTGGGCTCATAACCCAAAGGTCGTTGGTTCGAGTCCAACCCCCGCTACTACAAAGAGGTTCAGTTTTACTGAGCCTCTTTTTTATGCCGAAAAATTCAAGATAGTATAGTGTATGTAGACACCGCCAACAGTTTAGGCTGGCAATACAGGCTTTTTACAATAACGGTACTTTAATTGCTAGTTTGCCAACAATGCTGCCGACCCAGACTTTACAAGCGAAAGCAGCACCGCAAACAATAACATGCTCAAACAAATACGTATGAGCCAAACAGTAGCCAGGTCAACAGTTCTCATGGGTTTTGAATAAGATTAGGGTGTGAGCATTGAGTACCCCTCTTTACGAAACCCAGCAGCAATAGTTTCGCTTTTTACACAACCGCTTAATAGGGCAAATCAGCATTTTGCTACTGCCCACATAACCACCAAAAACAAGTAGGGCTACCTCATCATTGGGCAGCCCTACTTAGTTGTATGCTATTGTATTATGTAACTATCGTGCTTATTTGATCTGCACCAAGCTGATAGTTTTAGTTATTACTGTTCCGTCGGTAGCAATTGCGCTTAAGCGGGCAATGTATTGGCCGTTGGCCTCGCCACCGTTCCAGTTAACTATTTGCTCTCCTGTTAGGGCTTCGGCATTAATTAGACTAGCCACTTTGCGACCTAATAAGTCGTATACCTCAAGGGTTACGGTCATTTGGCCCGATAGCTCAAACTTAATGCTAGTAGTACCTTGGAAAGGGTTAGGGTAGTTGCTGAACACCGTTATATCCAATGGCATTTCTTCGATTGAAGACAAACCACCTTCGCGGGCAACACCTGGCCCAGAAACGCTACCTGGGTTTAGGCTGATAATGCCACCATTAACAATAGCACCGCTAGTAGCGCCGCCAACTGTGCGGGCATTTACTACTGTTAGTGCATACGTTGCATCGGCAGAGTACATTACACCGTCATAAGCAGCAAAGGTAAACGCGTCGGCACCTAGGTAGCTGCCTGCCGGGGTGTAAGACAAACTGTTAAACTCAGCAACCAAGATAGTTTGACCAGCAGCTACCGGAGTATTGCTAAACAACAGCACGCCGTTGGTCGGCAAACTCATGATGCGGATATGCTTCTGGCTATTGCCTTCTTCTTGGCTGAAAGCAGCATTGAATTCGCGGGCCGACAAACGGTTGTTTTGGCCTTTGTAAACAGTTCTGGTAATGCTGGCTGCTGCCGGTGCATCAGACACGTTGTTGATGGTTATGGTAAACATGCCTTCTTCTTTCAAGCCACCAAGATCAGTGCCCGATACGCGGATGCTGTAGCTATTTTTAACCTCGTAGTTGAACGATGCATTGGCAATAAGCATGTTGCCGCTTACATAGAATGAACCGTTGTCGGCATCGCCTGCTCCAGAAACCAAATCGAAGGTATGGCTGTCGCTATTGTCTTGGTCGGCAATGCTAAGGGTACCGATGATAGCACCTGCTGGCTCGTTTTCGTTGATTGAAGTTGCAGATAAAGTAAGGCCAGTTGGTGTCTCGTTTACATCGCTTACTACTACGGTGTAGTTAGCTTCTATCGATGCACCATTGGTATCGGTGGCACGTACACGCACCGCATAGTTGCTTTGTGCCTCATAGTCAAGGTTTGTATTTACTTGCAATTTATTAGCCTGTATGGTAAACTTACTGTTGTCAATACCACCAAAGCCAGGAACCAAAGTAAAGGTATGCAAGTCGGCAAGGTCCTCATCGGTAGCGGTAATGTTACCTACTGCTGTTCCAATTGGGCTGTTCTCGTCGATGCCGATAATGTTGATGGCAACATTAGATGGCGCATCATTCATATCGTTTACTGCAATGGTAATAACCTCTTCGATGTAGTTTCCTGCTCCGTCAGTTGAACGAACGCGGATGCTGTAAGCGCTCTTAGCTTCGAAGTTGAATGAAGCATTTGCAAATATTACATTGCCTGCAAGTGCAAAAGAACCATTATTATCGGCACCTATACCGCCTACCAATCCGTAGGTGTGCCCACCAGCTTGGTCAGGGTCAAGGGTAGTTAAGCTGCCTACTAGGGTTCCTACCAATTCGTTTTCATCAATGCTGGCAGTTGATATGGTAATATCCATTGGACTATCAGCAGCATCAATAATAGTTATTGCAAGCACTTGCTCAAAGGTTGCACCAGTGGCATCGGTTGCTTCCACGCGGATGCTGTAAGACGATTTTGCTTCAAAATCGAACACTTCAGCGGCAGTCACATCACCGTTTACAAGGGTAAAGCTAGCGTTGTCATCGTCGCCTTGGCCAGTTACTAATGCATAGGTATGTGTATCGTTTGCATCAGCATCGGTAGCGGTAAGGTAACCCACAAACGCACCAATGGTGTTGTTTTCGGAAATAGTGGCATTGCTCAAAGCAATGGCAGTAGGTGCTTGGTTTACATCCAAAACATTGATTAAAAATACCTTTTCGGTAGAAGTCAAGCCCGAATCAGTTGAGCGCACCCGAATTGAATATTGCTGTTGCGTATTCAAATCGAATGTAGCAGCAGTAGTTAGTACATTGTTTACAATGGCAAAGCTGCTGTTTCCAGTATCGCCTGCACCACTTACCAAAGTAAGGGTATGGCTATCAATCGCATCCTCATCGGCAGTGCTAAACGCACCAACAAAGCTACCAATTGACTGTTGCTCGTCAACGGTATTGTTGCTCAAAACAAGGTCTGTAGGTGTGTCGTTCACATCGTTTACATCTAATAGGATTACTTTTTCAAAAGCAAGGCCACCTTGATCAACGGTTTGCACCCTGATGCTAAGCTGCGTGGTGCGCTCATAGTTTACGTTATTGTCCAACATCAATTGGTTTCCGGCTAGGCTGAAATAAACGTTACCCAAATCGCCAGCTCCTGAAATAAGTTGGTATACATGGCTATCGCCTGCATCAACGTCAGTAGCGCTCAACGAGGCTATCACCGTGCCTACAGCCAAATTCTCATCAAGGCTAGCCACCGAGCTTACTATATCGGTTGGCGAATCGTTTATAGATGTAACGGTTATATCTACGGTAGCGGTGCTTGCTGCATAATCAGCACCATCGGTAGCATTGAAAACAAAGCTATCGCTGCCATTAAAATCAGTATTAGGGGTATAGAAAAGGTGCTCTATTTCGTAAATGTACACTACATCGCCAGCAGTTACTGGCTGCGCATACAATGTAAGCATGCCACTAACAGGCAAGGTAACAATCTGCATGGCGCTGATAGTGTCACCCTCAAGGTCGGTATAGGTAGTAGCGGTAGTAAATGCACTAATCATTACCGGGGTTTCCTCCTCAGTAACAACAGTTATATCTTCCAAAACAGGGGCATCGTTTACCGCGTTTACAGCTATAGAAACCATTGCTGGTGTTGAAGCCCATAAAGAACCGTCGCTTGCACCAAGTTCAAAACTATCCGGTCCGTTGAAATCGGGACTTGGTACATAATACATTAAGCTAAACTGCACAAAACTGTATACCGTGTTGGCCAAAGCTGGGTAACCGCCATCTTGGTAAATAGTACCATGGGCAGGAAGGCTCTCAAAACGAACAGAGTGAGGATCGTCGTTATTAATATCAGAAAAAGTACCCGCGTTGTTGGCACTTATTTCATCCAACAATACTATACTACCATCTTCATTTACAGCTACGCTAGCATCAGTTAGCACGGGTGCATAGTTTGGTGTAGGAAACACCGTCATGGTAATGTTGTCAGTCAATTGCAGGCTCGGGTCGCCAGGCATGCCGCCATACTCTACCAAGTAATAACTTACGCCACCATTATGTGGATAGTCATTCCATGCGCCTGTTGAGCCAATAAAGTGTGCAACATCTTCATCATCACCACAATCATTCGGTTCACCATAGGCCCATGCAGCAAAGTAACCATTGATACCTTGTGCTTGGTCTGCTGAGCAAACATCAGTTTTGAACTGATCAGAAAAGTGACGGCCCAATCCGCCGGCTTCAGAACCTTCCGGACCACTCACCCAACGCCAAATTCCCTCGCTGGCCTCATCGCTGGCGCCCATCCAGGTATCAGAGTTGATTTTCTGCGACACGAAGTCGTTTTCGGTACTAGAAGTAACGGTTACTAAGTAGCCTTGCAAACCATAAAGGCTTTTTGCTGCGGCATTATTTTTTGCTACCGTCCATTCTATGGCATCACCTTCATCAACCAACTCATAAAAGTGGCCATTATACTCATTGTACAAAGCAGCACCGATAATGAAGTTGATGTTGCGGGTACTGGTAGAACTTATAAGTGTAGTGGTATTGTAAAACCTTACGCTGCGCAAAGCAGCCTGATAATCGGCTGCCGAACCTGAACCAGTAAGGGTAAGTATACCCGTATTGGAATCATACCAGCCGGAAATTCCGTTCATGTCAGTAAATTCCAACACGTCTGACGAAATAAAACCAGCACCGATCGTCACTTTTGCAGTGTTAAAGGTAATGCTGGGGTCTGATGTTAGTGTCAAGTTAGGTGCAACTAAGGCACCAGTGCCGGCGCCATAATAACTACCCGAATTATCTACAGTTGCCAAATATGGCGGGGTAGATGGTACTGGAGCAGCTTGCACACCGTAAGCTACACCAAAAACCATGCAAATTGCTAGTATCGACTTGCGCAACCTAGCAACATTTTGAAAATTTAGTTTGAGGTTTTTCATCGTTTTTGATTGATTGAGAAATGTTTTTGAGTACTCTCTTTTACGGACGAACTATTCTTTTGTTCCGTTTTGTTAATTTTTTTTGAATATTCAGAATAAAAAAAAGGGCTCCCAATTGGGAGCCCATATCTATTCACTATCAAACAGTTAAACTTATTTCACTTTCACCAAGCTACCGTTGTGCAGCATAGTGGTTTGGCCATCGGCGGCAAGTACCTTTACTGTGTATATATAAGAGCCGTTGCTCAAATCATCGCCCACTTTCACGGTGTTTACGCCAGTAGGTTGCATGCCTTTTACTACTTGTTTTACCAAAGCACCCATGTAGTTGTATACGTTTACTTCCACCATCGATTCTTCAGAAAGTGTGAAGTTGATAACCGCAGCACTCACAAATGGATTAGGGTATGCTTTTACGCTCAAGTCGTACTTTTCATACTGCTCAAAGCCGGTAGCTTCGTCTCCAAGTTTCGAGAAAGTAGGATCAACACTTACTCCCGAAGCGCGCCTTCCACCAGTAGCTCCTGAACCTGAAGTGGTATTGCCAGCCAAAGTACCCGAAGAAGGACGAGTACCTGGGTGACCCACTATTAAAGTACCCGAAGGTAATGTTATACCACTCGCATCAACTGATGCGCTACCGCCAACTATACGGCCTTGATTTACTTTAATGTAGAAAGTACCATCTGCATCGGCAAAATCAATGCCATCATCTGCTTTCCAGTCAAAACTTAGTCGGCCCAAGATGCTATCAGGTGCATCAAAGTGCAAGAAATCCAAATCGCCGGCACTTATGATATCATTTATTGCTACCGGTGCTGCATTCAAACGCAATACACCATAATCAGGCAATGAAGTAATTTCTACTGTGTTTAATCCGTGTCCATCTTGATCAGCATAAGCAAGTTCAAAGTCAGACAATGTCAAATCAAGAGTAGCATTGATTTCAACACTGCGAGTAACAGTAGAAAGCTCTGGTTTGTCGTTTGCATCGTCAATGGTTACGATAAATGGCTTTTCGTAAACCAAGCCATCATCGCCAGTAGCCGATATGCGCACTGAGTATGAAGCTTTCACCTCAAAGTTAAACACCTCGTTCGTTTGCAATTTATTCGCAAGAATTGAGAATGACGCATTGTCATCATCGCCTACACCCGGAACTAGAGCAAAGGTGTGGGTTTCGATATCTGCATCGTCAGCGGCCAAGAAGCCAACCGCCGTGCCAACTACTTCATTCTCACTTACCGAAAGGTTGGTAAGGGTAATGTTGGTGGAGGGTGTTTGGGCATGTACATTAGTGCTCATACCCATAAAAGCCAGGGCTGCAGCAGCCGGCATAATGTAGCGTATTGCGCCACCCAGTTTCTTGTAGAATCTCTCTGCCGCACTTATTCCATTGATAGTTTTAACCGTTCTCATCGTTATTGAAGTTTAGATTGTTTTGTATCCTATATCTAGTTTTTACGCAAGTGCAAAAGAAAGGTTACACCAACATGATTTTTTTACAAAAGTGTTTGCTGCAAGTGCATGCTGGGTTCATTGTTTCTTTTCTACAAAAAATGAAGTCGTCACAAAAAAGTTTTATCCATTTCCAATTTCCGTATCCCTTATCTTTGCTTGTATGGCTAAAGGCTACTCGCTCAACGTGCAACAGGTAAACTACCTCAACATTGTGTTGATGGTTGCAGCGGCTGGTGCAGCAGTTATTTGGCCTTTTGAGCTATTTCTGTTTTCGTACATAGTGCTTGGGCCTCTGCACTACCTCACCGAAATGACTTGGCTGCACCAACGCCAATATTTTATTGATAAAAGCAAAGCTTGGTGGTTGCTTGTGGCTTGCGGTTTTGGTGTAATTGTTTTTTACCTAGCCGACTTTTTAATTATCTATTTCCCTAGCTGGTTCTCAATGCTTAGTGCCGAAGAGATGAATAACTATAGTGCATTGTTTAGAAACTGGACACTCAACTTTGTTCTTTTGGCTTTTATAATAGGTGCAGTGCTGGTTGCAGTTAAAGACAAATGGTGGCGACTGACAGCCATTTGCCTGCTCACCGCCTTTTTAATTGTGCTAAACCCCTACCGTGAATTGCTGATAACCCTGGGCATACTTATACCCACATTGGTACATACCTTCCTGTTTATGATGGCGTTTATCCTGTTTGGGGCCCTTAAATCAAACAGCACCTCGGGCTATTTATCGGTTGTGGTGTTTGTGCTATGCTCTATTTCGTTTTTTGTTGCCAACTGGAGCATAGCCAGCTATAATATAAACCCTTATGTGCTTCAAAACTTGCAAGAAGGGTTCTTTCTTGCCGTAAACGATATATTGGGCAAGCTGCTGGGGCACCAATTCAACAGTATACAAGATACCTTACACTCGCCTTGGGGCATACGCATACAGCAGTTTATTGCTTTCAGCTATACCTACCACTACCTCAATTGGTTTTCTAAAACCAACATCATCAATTGGCACCACATTCCGCGCAAATGGGGCATTGCCATTATTGTGCTATGGGTTTTGTTTGTTTCGCTTTATCTTATTGATTTTAAAATAGGACTGCTAGCCATTTTTTTACTCAGCATGCTCCACGTATTTTTGGAGTTTCCGCTCAACTACCTAAGTATATTAGGTATTGGTAACCATTTTTGGGGCCGCAATGAAACACCCAAAACCTAAATGCCATGATTCAGCAAAGCACTTTTATAAGTTCCGTAAACAAATCTGAAACCGTTAGGGAAATTTTGGTTTTCGTATTTAAGCTGTTATTGGTTTATTTTCTTTGGCGTTCTTTTTCGCTGCTCATTGGCCCTGAGGCGCAGCCCATAAACGAACGTACTATACCATGGCTTTCGGCAGCATTCGAGGGGTTTAACGATTTACTCAAAACCTCATTGGCACAGAGCAGCGCATGGCTGATAAGCCTTTTTGGGTATGAGCCAGTAATTATTGGAAACAATATGGTGAAAATACAGGGCTCGTCGGGTGTAGAAATAGGAAACTACTGTCTGGCCGTAGAGCTCATGGTACTGTATATAACACTGGTGGCCACCTACCCTGCGCCTTTGAAACTGAAGCTTGGGGTTATAATAGGCGGCTTGGTAATGATTCACCTTATAAATGTGCTGAGGGTAGCGCTGCTAAACTTAATGACCGTGCACTTGCCGCAATATGCCGACTTTAACCACCATTTTACTTTCCGCATTTTGGTATTCCTATTTATACTAGTTATTTACAACCGATATGTAAAAAAGGCCGCCCAAATGGCTAAAAGTTGATAGCATAGTGCTGTAGGATGTATATTAACCCTGAAACTATGGCAAGGCCGATAAGCCCTATCCACATACGCCCTTGAAAAACATCAAACGAGTGCACCTGAATGCCACCTACAATATAATCAAGCCTAAAAATGGTGCCCACAATAAGCAATAGTATACTACCATGATGAACCAAGTGGGGCATAAGCACACGCATCCTATTAAAATCATAATTATCGGGCCGCAATAGCCAAATAGTAAACAAACACATTATTGTGCCCACTATCCAAGGCCCGGTGAGTACCTGCATTAAAAACTTGCGCCTTGTATTGTAATTGATAGCCACCTTACGCGAGTAGGACAAATTGATAAAGCCCCTAATAAAAAATATACCGCTGCCTATCATAAAAAGCATTCCGCCTAGTGTTACTGGCATCATAAATGGTTTCTCCAAATGAAACCAACTGGCAGCCGCAGCAAGCCCGTAGTAAAACGGCGATTCATCGTCGCCGGTGCCAATTACCGTGGAAACTAAATAGCTGCCAAAAAAAGTAAGACCATGTACGCCCATCCACAAAACAAAGACCTTTAAAATAGTATTGTACTCTCGCAGCAAACTATTCACCCACCTAAGTATGAGGCCCAAAACTAAACCAAACACTGGTATTGCACCGTATACCGCCAAAACCAACCACCTGTGCCAATCTTTCGATTGGGTGGGTAAATTGTACACGCCCATAAATTTGTAAATAGGATCGAAACCTACCCAAGCAGCTATAAAAGCCATAAATAAACTGGCGCTTATAAACATGATGTTGTAGGAGATGAAATAGATAAATACCGATGAAACTAAACGGTATAACCCACCACCCGGACGATCTTCTACTTGGTCTACAATATCCTCATAATAGTCTCTATCCATATTACCACAGACTTTTTAAGCAAGGCTAAAGTAAAGAATATTGGCAATAAATTACTGTTATTCATCAATTAGCCTAGCGCTACAAATCAAAGAATTTGTAATAAATATTACAATCGGCCGCGTCAAACATAAATTATTCGTAATTTTGCAAAAGCTAATTATATTGTTATAATGCCAGAATGCAGCATCGATATTAGTTTTTTGAAACGAAATTCGTTTGGAGAAGTCTCCCTATACAAGTAGTTATTGGAGTTATTTGTAAAAACGACCCCAGAAATGTTGGTCCAAATAAAACAAATGGCTGAGCAAAACGACTTTATAATGGTTAGTAAAATTGCACACAAGCTAAAGTCTAACGTTCAATCGGTTGGTCTTAGCAACGTTTATGAGCTACTAGATGATATTGAGGCTATGAAGTACAGCAGCAAAGATGACGCTAATTTCCTATCGGCCCTTTATACTATCACCGAATGCTGTAATATTGCGGTATTGAAAGTTGACAAGGAAGTAAAATTGCTATAAAATATTTTCCGTATTTGTATATCTACAATAATAAATATATTTGCTTTTATTT
>CAIOSU010000303.1 GCA_903861055.1 uncultured bacterium | reverse complement strand
CACCCAAGGCATTGGTACCATACTGAACCGATACAGGGCCTTCTATAACTTCAATGCGGGCCACATCGTTTAAGTTAATCTGGCTAATGTCGATATCGCCATTTAAACGGCCCAAAATCGGCACACCATCAACCATATATTTCACTTGCTCCCCACTAAGACCTTGCAAACTTAGTCCGCTCCCGAGCACATTATCTTGGGTAATGCGCATATTCAACTCTTGCCCTAGCAGTTCTTTTAAATTTGTGGCACCTCGGCGTTCAATGGTTTTTAGGTCAATTACCTTTACAGAGTAAACCGACCGCTTAGGGTCGTCGGGGGTAAATTGACCAGTAACCACCATCTCGGGCACTTGTATATTAAGTGGCAACAAACGATACAATTTACTTTCGCCGTTTTTCAAAGTATCAGTAACAGGAACAAAGCTGGCGTGCGAAACTTCGATGTAAACGCTTCCAGAGTATTTTATGGGTGCTACCCCACTAGCATCAGTAAGCACTGAATATTTTTTGCCCTCCCCGTTTAAAGCGGTTATCAAAACATAAGCATCCCCAGCTGGGCTGCCATCTGCATCGTTTACCACCGTAATGGTTCGCTGCTGGGCCGCCAAGCCGAGGATACTAAGTATGATGAACGCTAATATAGCTAGAGCTTTACTGGGCATTACTGTTTTACAAATTTTTGAACACTGCGGTTACCATTGGCCTCAACTGAAACCAAATATAGACCATTTGCGAAATTGGTTACTGGTACGGTTAAGTTTTGCAACCCATTTACCCCAATAGTTTGGTAGTATAACACTTTACCTGCCAAATCGGTTATGGTTATGTTGTGCATGCCAGCTTGGGTTGCATCCAATACCACGTTCAACTGCTCTAAGGCAGGGTTAGGGTACAATACCACAACGGTATTATTGCTGGCAATATCATTTACGCCGGTGGCATTGTTGGTCATTTGGGTCTTTTCGAAAGTGATTTTACCCGTGCTTTGTCCTTCATAGCTAGTAAACCGTAATTTGTAAATCTCGGTGTCTTTTGCTTTGATAAAGTAAACATTGCTATCAACTACTACCCAACCGCCTGGGGGAGGGTTTGAAACGCGAACACGGTAGGTATCGCCAATTTTATAAATGGTGCTGTCAAACGTGGCTGTCAAATAATCAGCCGAATCAACAGGAGCGCCAAATATGCGAACCGATTGAACACCGCGGTTAATGTACACCGCACCAGAGGCTGTGCCTAGCGGAGTACCTGGGGGGCCTACCACTACATTTGCTGTTAGGCTATTAGTAAACCAAAGGTCCCAATCTTGGTTTGAAGGTTCACGGTCAATTTCAACTGCATTTTTCAAACTGTAGTAGGAGAAATTTCGATTGTTGTCTTTCAGAACAGAATCAACCACTTCGTTGTTGCCATCAAGGTCGGCAAAACGAAACACATACCTGTTCACATTCAAATTCTCGATTAAAAGCTGTTTAAAGGAGCCATCGGCATATTTGACCAAATAAATAGAATCGCCATTTACTTCATGTGCCGGAGGACCTGTGTATAGACCCCAACCCACATCAAACTGGCTGGTTGCGTTTTTGTTGAATGCGCCATCGGCCCAACTGCTTGTTCCGTTTTCAAGGGTTGGCCAGCTAGCAAAGCCAGTAGTATCAACAGCAGTGCCCCAATCGCTGGCATCAAGGTTTGGCACCAAATGGGCCGTGCAGCCAGCGGTCCTGTTTACCCATACACCGTAAGTAATGCCGTTGGCTTGGAAAGCAACATCCCACTCACTTACTGGGGCTGTTGTTTTTTGGCCCGAAACGATACTGTAATAAACCTGATTTACGTAGCCTGCGCCAAGGGTAACCGTGTCGGCCACAGGAGCGCCTTGGGCAAAAACCGATACTGACGCCAAAAATGGCACCACTGAACAGAATAGTATAAAAATATAATTACGAAACATGATTAAGTTGTTTTTGGTAATGTTCACGAATAAGACTGCAATATTCGTCCTTTAGTTCATGGCGAAGCGCACACAAACCCTTTCTTGACAATTCTATGACAATGGTTACCCTAAACAGGGTAGGGGAGCGCATTTAACGTCACTTAGTACGCTAAAACCTCAACAATTTAAATGACCTTATTGAATGTAGCTTGATAACAATTTCGCCACTTCTTGATGGCCTTTGGTGCTCAAGTGCCCATCGCCAGAAATGACCCAAGGAGAGTGTAAATGAAAAGCTGAGTGAAAGTCCCAAATTGAAACGCCTTGCTTGGTTAGTGCATTGGTTATTTCAACAAAGTTTTCTTCGTTACTTATTGCAGGTGATAGCGCTACCACAAAATGCCCCTCAGGGTATAGGGCCAAATATCGGGCTTGAGCTTCTTTAAGTATCGCTACGGTTAAATCAACCTCTTGGTGGGTGTATGTTTTAGGCGGGGGATAAACAAAACTACCTAGACCACACCAACCTAAAAAGCGCTGAAAGGCTACATAGGTGGGGCGCCAAGCTTTATGATTGGGAAAATAAACTAGCGAATCGGCCTGCATAGCATAATGCGGCGAGCTAGTACCCCAACCTTGAATGTAATAAGGCGCACCCGCTGCCCGCGAAATGTGCTCTGGCAGGAGCATGTAAACGCAATAGCCACGCAGTTGAGATACTTTGCTGGCAATGTGGCCAAACTCAAGTTTGGCCAATGTTTGCTGCGGGCCGTAGCCACTATAAGCATAGTTGTAAACTTGGTAATTGGGCAATGTGTGCGCCAGTAGGTGGGTAAATGTTTCGGTATTATTCACCCCTTCGCCATAAGTATACGAGCAGCCAAAAAACATTAGGTGCGCAATAGCCGAATCAGACATTGGCATTTGCCGCCTGCCGCTTTTGTCCAATATATATTGCGCACAATAAATGGTATCAGTTTCAATGATTTTGCACGAGTTGAGGGTGCTAGATGGCTTAGGAGCATAGCCTAGGTATGGATGGAGCTGAAACCCTTCGATAACATAATTACCGAAAAAATGCGGGGCATGCTTCGCTTTGTAATGCCATAATGCCAGGATAGCCAAAATCAAACCCAGTAGCAAACCGAGCAAAAGGGCGATCAACCTAAATTGAAATTGCTTGCCACTGCGTTGCATTGCTTGAGTTGCCATATGCTCAAATATAGGCAAGGATATTTAATGCGCTAACAATATTGCCCCTCAATCTATCATAGGGTAACGCTCAAAGGGCTTTGTACGGTCAAACAGGTATCTAAAAGTAGCATGTTTTTTCACTACTACT
>CAIOSU010000302.1 GCA_903861055.1 uncultured bacterium | reverse complement strand
CCCCATTCCCATACAGTGCCATCGTTTTTTAATGCATAAGAGCATTTCTTTGAAGCAGATATATCTACCACATTTTGAAGTCCTATAACTTGAATGGGAGTATTGAGGTTTGCGGTAGTGCCGTTTCCCAGACCACCGAACCCATTCCAGCCCCAAGTCCAAACCGTTCCATCGTTTTTTAATGCAATATTATGATCATGTCCGGCATCAATTTTTACTATATTCGTTAGACCATTTACCTGCTCGGCAGTATTACTAGAGACAAAGGTTCCGTTTCCGAGCTGACCAAAAGTGTTCCGTCCAGCAGCCCAAACGGTTCCATCACTTTTTAAAGCCAGAGAGTGTGTTTCACCCGCAGCAATTGCAATGATATTGCTTAATCCGATTGCCTGTTCTGGCTCTACAGGGCCTGGCTTTACATTATTTGTTAAAAAACAGGCGTCTTCTTTTCCCCAAGTCCATACGGTGCCATCCCCTTTAAGCGCTAAAGAATGGTTTAAACCTGCAGCAACAGCCGACACATTTGACAGACCCGGTATCGAATTTGGATAAGGATTCCAATAATCGGTAAATGGCCGTCCCAACTGACCTTCAAATTCTCTACCCCAAGAATTTACTGTCCCATTATCGCATACATATAATGAAAATCCAGCACCCGTAGCAAGCGTTTGAGATTTTAAAGAATTGCTCCAGCCGAATATTGAAAGTATTGCAATAAAAATGATTTTTATTAACTTATTTTTCATATTGACTTTATGTTTTAAAAGTTTCATTTTTTTTGAATGATCGCTATCCTCCACTTTTGTCTCTTGTTGGTCGTTTAATTAAAAAACCGTTAAGAAGAACTATTACTTGCCTTGTCAGGACGTTTCCTGAATGTTTTCTGTTAAGCTTGCCCATAATCGGTTCATACAAACGAATCTCACCCCTGTATTCTCACAGAACCGTTCTTGAAGGTCTCCTTTCATTAACATGTTCTAGTTTCATTACCAACGTAATTAAATAGCTTAAATTAACCAACAAACAACATTACCCGACCCGAGTACCAGAATTGATCCTTTTCTGCAAGATTCACGAGTCCGTCCATCGCTAACATCCCTTTTTTCAACCATTTTTTGCAGGCATCAAACAACAGAAAACTGTCATATGGTCGTCAATGATTTCAAATAGGCCAACCCCACCAAGAGCATTCTCCCCATTAAGCTACCGTGCGGGGTTATTGTGCTTGCGGCAGATGTGGGAAGGGAGTTAGAAGTTATTGAACCATAAACTGCTCCATTTGAGTTATAAACTCTTGATATCCTTTAAACCCAACAATTATATTGCCATTAATTACAAATGACGGCGTACCAGTAAGCTGCAAGCGATCTACTTCTAGGTTATCTTTTAGAACGCTTTCCGTTGTTTCAGTTTTACCGAGTAGGTCTTTTAATTGTTGTTCGTTCATTCCAACCGAAAGCGCTCTTTCAATTACTTCCAAAGAATCTTCTGGCTGATTGCCTTTGTACAATTGAGTTTGTATGGCCTCATATAAATCCAGTTGCTTTCCAATCTCTGCAACCTGCGCCATGAGCATGCCCTGCTGGTCAGTTGGGTTTACATTATCCATAAAAACAATCTTCAACTTGCCCGTTAGTACATATTTTACTTTCAAGCTATCAAAAGTCTCGTTATAGAAGTCGCGGCAGAAACCGCAGTTGTATCTGCTAAAAACAACTAGCTCATTTTTGGCTTCAGGGCTACCAAAAACATAGTTATCTCCAAACGCTACCTTTCCAACATTTTTACCAGCAATGCCCTTCACCGGAATTCCGCTTAATGGTTTTCCGACATTGGAAACTGCCGACGGTTTGAAAAACAACATACCTACCAGGAACAAGGTTACAATTTGTAAAAGGAGCAATAGTTTAAACTGTGACGAGCTCATACGTTGTTAATATATTTTAGGGATAAAACGATACTTTACCTTTCCGCAATAGGCAGCATAATCTGGGTCTTGCCGTAAATGTCTTTCTTCGGTAATGGCTCTTAAAAAATACAGAAACGACCATGCGGCCATATACAAAAGTGCTTCAGGCTTGTTTGCAACAATAGGCAACAGCGAAAGCCACCAGAACAAGTTTTTAGCAATATAGGCCGGATGCCTTACAATGGCATATACACCGTGAGAAACAATGCCCCTGTTGGTTAAATTAGAGCTTTTCCACCCTAAGTTTAAGGTGGCTAGCGTGTATACAAGCAACAAAGCAAACATGGTAATGCGCAAAGTAAAGGTAAGAAGAGGATTGCCCGTGTCAGGTTGGTCGTGGTACAGCGCAGGAATAAAATTAGCGGTAATGTAATTAAATGGAGGATAACAGAGTAATGCAACCGCCCATCCTAAAAAAGTTGTTTCAACGGATCTAATGGTATTGCCTAACGCCTCAGAGTAGATTAAGTAGCCAAAAAAGAAAAACACCGTATCCACAAAAAAGCACGCCCCTATCAAAAAAGGATAAATAGTGATATTAAAAACCGAGATAAAGTTCTCTGGCAAACTATAGTTCATGTGTAAGACATAGTTATACAGAAACCAGAAGTTGCTTACCATGAACTGGAGCATCATTGGAACATAAAAAATCTTAACCAATAAAATGAAGAACGCGTGTTTGTTAGTATTGTCTTTAGAAAGGACGTTTGCCAGAGATGGCTCCTTAGCGAACAATCCCCGTAGTTTTTCAAAAAAATAGGAAAGGGCCTTAGAACTTACCGATATGTATGCATTTTTGCATGAAATTTCAAAAATACATACTGTTATTGACCCGATAAAAAGACTTCCAGCAAGCAAAGGAAGGAAATCAACAACCCTTTCTGAAAGCAGTTGATTAAAATAAGGCGCAAGAGTGTACAAAAAGTATCCTCCTGCAATTGCCAATACATCGGCTAAAACCGACCAAACGGAAACAGTTACGCCTGGTCGGTTTTTTATAGATTCATCCAAACTTCAATGATTTATTGTAGTTCGTATAGCAGGCATCCACCAGAGGTAACCGTAAATGATCCTGGTCCCCAAGTGCGTGAAGGGCAAGAAGCAGAGAAAGAATACTGTCCCGGATTAAGCGTAAAAGTTGCGCAACCATTAGCGCCGCAGCCCGACACTCCGCTTGTGTAAAATTGGGCAATTACCGCATTGCCGCCATTAACGCTAACGGTAATATTACCGCAACTGAAATCTTGAGTGGTATAAAACGTAACCTGCCCAGCTGAACCGCCAGAAGAAGAGCTAGAGCTAGTGCTGCTACTGCTGCTACCACCCGATGAGGCACAGGTGCCAGAATTGACACAATCAGCATAAGTAGCATAACAACTAGCGCTTGCATCGCATGAGTATTGGCTTGGGTCGCAACCGGCAACATTTGTAGCACAGGCAGTAGTAAAGCCACCTGTAGAAGAGCTAGAGCTTGTGCTGCCGCTGCCGCTGCCACCTGATGAGGCACAGGTACCTGAATTGGCACAAGCAGTATAGGTAGTATAACAACTAGCGCTTGCATCGCAAGAGTATTGACTTGGATCGCAACCCGCAACATTTGTTGTGCAAGTGTTAGCACCGCCAGATGAAGAACTAGTACTGCCCGAACCGCTACCGCTTGAGGTGCTTCCTCCAGAAGAAGAGCTACCTAATTGACAAGAGGAGCCATAGTAGCCATAATCACAATCGCAAGTGCCGTCATTGCAAGTACCATTATTGCAATCTACATCTTTGCACTTATCGCAACTTGGAAGCAAAAACATGGAGCAAATCAACATGAGCACTAAAACAACATTGTTTATGTTGATTGACGGCATCTTTGCTTTAACGATTTCAGAAGAATTTTTCATTGGTTAGTTGTTGGTTGCCTACTCTTTAAATTCCGTTTTCGGCTTGGCGGCTTTTAAGTTATTTAGTGTAAGTAGATCTGTATTGCGTATTGCTTAAATCGCCAGCACTATTAGTTAAAACAAGACTTTCTTCAGTAAGTACCTCTACCGTCGATTCATACTCTCCCACGGCATTATCATAAGTAAAAACAACTTTGGTATCCGAAGCACGAAGCTCCCATGTACCAGCTATTACACCTGTTCCAGGGCTACACTGGTTGGGGCCTGCATAAAATGTCCAACCTCCTCCTTTCTCATAAACCTCTACATCATCCAACTTACAGCTTTGCGAATTCACTTGCCATTGATTATTACCGGTGCGTTCCTCCAACTTTACTCGGAACCAGGTTCCTTCAATTAAGCTTTTGTCGTCTTTTTTGCATCCCGAAAGAAGCACCCCTGCTAAAAAAACTGTAGCTAAAAAAACTAAACTAAGATTCTTCATTGCTAAAAAAATATTGATTGTTAATAAAAACAGAAGCCGTACAATGTTTCGATTTGGGTTATAGACCCCACCTTACAAAACTTAAAACCTACTAATTATTAGATTATTTATTTTTTAAAATCACCAGTAAAGTTATTAATCGAACCACATTCAAACAATAAGCATATATACTTACATGCTGAATTGGATAATCCAATGAAAAGCCTTTGAAAAAGGCCCTTTGAGCGGTCAATTAATAGGAGCTATACTGTAACCGAACCGCCAGAATGTTCTAAAGCACGCTGGAGCATGGTGTGTATAGCACGCCCAACGCCGCCAACGGCAAGGTGCTGACAGAGTAAGGGGTGGGCTTGCTGAGCCTGAATATGGCGCTTACAATACTTCTGCCAAAAACAAAAAGAGCCGGCTACTTGCGCAGCCGGCTCCCGTTCATCTAAGTAGCCATTAATCTTGCAAATCAAATCGGTCAAGGTTCATTACTTTGGTCCAAGCGGCTACAAAGTCCTTCACAAATTTTTCTTGGTTGCTGGTGGTAGCATAATACTCTGATAAGGCGCGCAACTCAGAGTTTGAGCCAAAAACCAAATCGGCACGGGTAGCGGTGTACTTCACTACACCCGTTTTGCGATCAACACCCTCATATAGGTTTTCATTGGTAGCCGATTTGCGCCACACAATGCCCATATCTAGTAAGGTCACAAAAAAGTCGTTGGTAAGGGCGCCTGCACGGTTGGTAAATACGCCATGCTTTGAGCCATCATAGTTTGCGTCCAAGGCACGCAAGCCACCCAACAACACGGTCATTTCAGGCGCAGTTAGGGTTAGCAACTGGGCCTTATCAACCAACAGCTCTTCGGTAGAGAAGGTGTAGTTGGTTTTCTGGTAATTGCGGAAACCATCAGCTTGTGGCTCCAGCACTCCTATTGATGCTACATCAGTTTGCTCTTGCAAAGCATCCATACGGCCCGGTGTAAAAGGAACTTCGATGGTAAGTCCACCTTTTTTGGCAGCGGCTTCAATACCCAAATTGCCTGCCAACACAATCAAGTCGGCCATTGATATCTGCTTATCCTTGCTTTTGGCATTGAAGCTCTTTTGTATTTTACCCAGCGCGGTCAATACTTTTTCCAGCTGTTTTGGGTTGTTTACTTCCCAGTTACGCATTGGCTGAAGCTGTATGCGGGCACCATTGGCACCACCGCGCTTATCTGAGCCTCGGAAAGTGCTTGCGCTTGCCCAAGCGGTCTCAATCATTTCGTTGCTAGTAAGTCCCGATTTTAATATCTCGGCTTTCAAGTCGGCAATATCCTTAGCGTCAGCCAACTTATGGTTCAATGCCGGAATAGGGTCTTGCCAAATTAATACTTCTTTAGGCACTTCAGGGCCTAAGTACAAGGTTTTAGGACCCATATCGCGGTGCGTCAATTTAAACCAAGCCTTGGCAAAGGCAGCGTTAAACTCGGCTGGGTTTTCCATAAATCGTTTCGAAATCGGACCATAAATCGGGTCGAATCGCAACGAAAGGTCGGTGGTAAGCATGGTAGGCTTATGCTTTTTGGTGGTGTCAAAAGCATCGGGCACTGTGGCGTTTGCATCTTTGGCTACCCATTGGTGGGCACCGCCTGGACTTTTAGTCAGTTCCCACTCGTGGCCAAACAACGATTTAAAGAATCCCTGGCTCCATTGGGTAGGCGTATTGGTCCAAATTACCTCCAAGCCCGATGTGTTTGCATCTTTACCTACTCCTGTTTGGTAGCTATTTTTCCAACCAAAACCCATCTCCTCCATTGGGGCACCTTCGGGTTCTGGCGCTAGGTATGAGCCTGGCGCCGACCCGTGGGTTTTGCCCAGCGTGTGGCCGCCTGCAATAAGTGCTACGGTTTCTTCATCGTTCATGCCCATGCGACCAAATGTTTCGCGTATATCAAATGCTGCTGCCAATGGGTCAGGGTTTCCGTTAGGTCCTTCAGGGTTTACATATATCAGGCCCATTTGCACTGCGGCTAATGGCTTCTCTAATTGACGGTTGCCAGAATAGCGCTCATCGGCCAACCATTTACTTTCGCGGCCCCAATATACATTGCTAGCAGGCTCCCAAACATCTTCGCGTCCACCCGCAAAACCGAAGGTCTCAAAACCCATCGACTCTAGGGCTACGTTACCAGTTAGTATCATCAAATCGGCCCACGAAATTTTATCGCCATATTTTTGCTTAATGGGCCATAGTAAGCGGCGTGCTTTGTCCAAGTTGGCATTGTCGGGCCAGCTATTGATGGGTGCAAAACGCTGCTGTCCTTCCCTTGAACCACCACGACCATCTCCAGTGCGGTAAGTGCCCGCGCTATGCCAAGCCATACGAATAAACAAACCACCGTAATGGCCCCAATCGGCTGGCCACCAATCTTGCGATTGGGTCATCAGCTCGCGAAGGTCTTTTTTCAGTGCTTCATAATCTAAAGTTTGGAAGGCCGTGCGGTAATTGAAGTTAGGGTCCATGGGGTTGCTAAGGCCTGAGTTTAAGCGCAATATGCTCAAATCTAACTTGTTCGGCCACCAATCTTGATTGGTTTTGATGGGCTCATTTGCCGTTTTGGGGCTTGGGCTTGGCACAGAGTCTGTTTGCTGCTGCTTCGGCTTGTCATATCCCATTGGGCAACCACCGCCGGTGCCATCTTTAGGAGCATATGATAGGTCGTGCTGTGCAAAACCATACAGCGATAGGCTCATGAGTAATAAAATAGCTAGGGCTTTCATAATCGGGTTTGTTTTGATGCTTATCAATTAATGTAAAGTACACAATAAGCTATACATAAATCAAATTGATTGTTTCTATGTGCCGATAGAGAAAAACTATAAGCAGGCCGTTTTGTAGATGACACCCAATTACTTTAAACGCAATACAAGCAGTATTGCTGCATTGCCAATGCAACTGCACAAGCCACACCGTGGGCTACAAAACAAAACGGCCGCACCTGAGATAGGCACGGCCGCTGAATAATTAGGTGAAAATACTCGGTGCTATTAATAAGCGCGTTTGTCTTTTCCTTCGTAGTAGTTCATAAACGATTGGTTTACCACACGGTTGCCGCCCGGGGTTGGGTAGTCGCCGCTAAAGTACCAGTCACCCAAGTGCTCGGGAGTAGCCACGTGCAGGTTTTCAATGGTCTGGAAAATAATCTGTACATCACTGAAAATATGCTTTGGTTTCAGCAACTCTGCGGCTTTGGCACTGATTTGCTCAGGGGTAAATGGCGCATAGATGGCCTTCACTTCGTTGCGTACTTCGTGAAGCGGCAACAGGTTGGCAGCTCGGCACTTTTCAAACGTATCTTTAATGATGTGCCCTTGGCCGGTATCTTGTAGCAACGCAATAGCGGCACGAAAGGCCACAAACTCTTGCATACGCGACATATCGATACCATAACAATCGGGGTAGCGTATTTGCGGCGCCGACGATACGATGATGATTTTCTTGGGTCCCAATCTATCGAAAATGCTGAGTATGCTTTGTTGCAAGGTAGTACCTCTCACAATCGAGTCGTCCAGCGCAACAATAGTATCAACACCTTTCCTTATTAAGCCATAAGTAACATCATACACGTGCGATACCAGCTCGTTTCTAGATGAATCGTCGGTAATAAATGTGCGCAGCTTAATATCTTTTACGGCCAACTTTTCCAAGCGTGGCGACATATTGAAAATGTGGTCTAGCTGTTCTTCGGTAATATTTGCACCTAGGCGCTTTATCTCGTCTTTACGGTAAGTCTTCAAATGGTCCAAAATACCATCGACCAAGCCATAGTAGGCGGTTTCGGCAGTGTTGGGTATATACGAGAAAATGGTATTCTCCAAGTCGTGGTTTACTGCATTCAACACGGTAGGGGTAAGCAAATGCCCCAATTTTTTGCGCTCTTGGTAAATATCCTTGTCGTTGCCCCTTGAAAAATAGATCCGCTCGAAACTACAAGAGCGTTTCGGTTTTGGGGGTGCACACTCTAAATGGCTTATTTGCCCGTTCTTTTTAATGATAACGGCATGGCCGGGCGCTATTTCCAATATCTTCTCTTCGGGTACATTGAAGGTGGTTTGTATGGCAGGTCGTTCGCTGGCTACTACCACTACCTCATCATCTTGGTACCAATAGGCTGGGCGAATGCCGTTCGGGTCGCGAATTACAAACGCATCGCCATGACCAATCATACCGGTCATTACATACCCGCCATCCAAATCTTTCATTGAGCGGCTCAGTATTTTGTGCAGGTCCAGCTCATCGGCAATCATGTGGGTTATATCGTTGTTACTATACCCTTGCGACTTAAACAAGTCAAACAAGCGTTGTATCTCCATATCCAGAAAATGACCGATTTTTTCCAACACAATTACCGTATCGGTCATTTCCTTAGGGTGCTGGCCTAGTTCCATCAACTGCTCAAACAACTCATCAACATTGGTCATGTTAAAGTTGCCTGCCAACACCAGGTTGCGGGTCATCCAGTTGTTTTGGCGAAGGAACGGGTGGCAAGCCTCAATGCTATTCTTACCGTGCGTGCCGTAGCGAAGGTGGCCCATCATAACCTCGCCAATGTATTTCATGTTGTGCTTCAGCCAATTGGCATCGCGCATTTTGGCAGGCTCTGTTTTTTCAAGCTGGATAAATGGCTCGAAAATTTCCTTAAAAACATCTTTTATGGGTTGGCTACTGTTGCTGCGCTGGCGGCTTATGTAGCGGTTTCCGGGCACCGGGTCGAGCTTAATGGTAGCCACGCCCACGCCATCTTGGCCGCGGTTGTGCTGTTTCTCCATCAACAGGTACAGCTTATTGAGGCCATACAGGGCCGTACCATATTTCTCTTGGTAAAATTCTAGTGGCTTTAGTAGTCGAATAACGGCAATGCCGCACTCATGCTTAATACTCTCGCTCATGTACCGGTGGAAAAATTGAATGACAAAGATACGGTTTCCGTCAGGCCTTTCAAAAACAACTTTCAGGAAACAATGTCATAACATGGAAGTTGGGCTAATAATTCCAGCATATCTGCAAACAATTGTTAAAACTTCCAATATTTATGGCTACTGCGGCAACTGCAAAAATTTATCGGCTATTGATGCCGGTGGCACTGCCAGTTTTCGGGTTTCAGTGCTCATCCATGCTCCATCTATAATTACCTCGGCGGCTTTCACGCCATCACCCCTAAACAGCTCGTGGCGTATGGTCCAGCGGCTGGCATCTGGCAGGTATTTGGTTATGGCCACCTTTACGGTAATGGTTTCGTTGGGTTTTACTTCGCGCAGATAAATGGTTTCTTCCCTAAACAGTATCGGGCCCATTTTCTCAAGCAAAAAATCATCCGAAGTAATACCCAGTTTCTCCAGCTCAAACATCCGGGCCTGCGTGGCAAAATCGGCATACGCCGAGTGGCGAAGGTGCATGTTTCCGTCAATCTGTGCCCACATAACTTGGGCGGTATAGTGTTCCATGGCTCATGATTATAGTGGCATAAAGATACGCTTAGCAGATGAGTATTGGCCACCGGTATGGTATATTTCACCCCACAATAGTTGCCATATGCCATCCACCCACTCCCCAATTTTTCGTTAACTTTACCATTCCAAAAAGCCAGTCTTCAGCCCAACTATTCCGTGGACTGTGGACTGTGGCCCGTGGACCAAAAGATGAAATTTCCGAGCAAACTGATAGAAGATGCGGTAGGCGAGTTTAGCAAACTACCGGGCATAGGGCAAAAAACGGCTCTCAGGCTGGTATTGCACCTGCTAAACCAAACGCCCGATAAGGCCGACAAGCTAGGCGAAGCGGTAATACGGATGCGCCAGAATATCCATTATTGCCAAAAGTGCCACAACGTAAGCGATGCACCCATGTGTACTATTTGCAGCAACCCGCAACGCGATGCCACTTTGGTGTGCGTGGTAGAAAACCTAAGGGATGTAATTGCGGTAGAAAACACTAATCAATTTCATGGCATGTACCATGTGCTGGGTAACGTTATTTCACCCGTAGATGGCATTGGACCGGAAGATATAAAAGTGGATAGCCTTGTTGAGCGAGTGCAAACTGATAAAGTACGCGAGGTAATAATGGCCCTAAGCCCCACTATTGAAGGCGATACCACTATATTTTACATACAGCGCCAATTGCAGCCGCACGGGGTGCGCGTAACTACCATAGCCCGTGGAATAGCATTTGGCGGCGAGCTAGAATATGCTGACGAACTAACCTTAGCCCGTTCTATAGCCAACCGCTTGCCTTACGAGAGCTACATGATTAATAGATAAAGTGCAGCACCATGACCGCCGCAAAACCCACTACCGTTGATGCGTACATTGCCAACTTTCCGCAAGAGGTACAAATATTGCTGATGCAAGTGCGGTCAACCATTAAACAGGTCGCTCCAAATGCCGAGGAAAGAATCAGTTATGGCATGCCAGGCTATTACCTCCATGGGCAATTGGTGTTTTTTGCGGCATTCAAAAACCACATCGGGTTTTATGCCACGCCCACTGGGCACGAAGCTTTTGCCGAAGAACTAGCTAGATTTAAGCAAGGCAAAGGCTCAGTGCAATTCCCCCTCAAACAGCCTATTCCATTTGATTTGATTAAGCGCATTGTGGAGTTCAGGGTAAAGGAGCAAATGAGGAAATAGAGGTAGGGATGGGCACGCCTTAAGCGAGACTGCTTTAGGTAGCACAGAGAATGCAGCGATTGTAATGGAGAAGCCATAAGGAGGCACCCTGGAAATTATATTTACCAAGATTGAGAACTAAAATATTGCACTTAGGCAGGCATAATTGAAGAATAATCCTTATCATTGAAATTATACAAACAGCATATCGTGAATAAGGAAATAACCGCCATAAAGTTGTTCGAAGAAAAGCAAGTGCGAACCCTTTGGGATGCGGAGCAAGAAAAATGGTACATATCTATTGTGGATGTGGTGGCGGTGCTTACAGATAGCCCCAATCCAAGAAAATATTGGAGTGTACTAAAAACAAGGCTAAAAGGAGAAGGTAGCCAGTTGACTACAAATTGTAGTCAACTGAAAATGCAATCGGCAGATGGTAAATACTACAAAACCGATGTGGCCGATACCGAGCAACTTTTCCGCCTCATTCAATCCATACCTTCTCCTAAGGCCGAGCCATTTAAACTTTGGCTGGCTCGTGTAGCTTCCGAAAGGTTAGACGAACTGCAAGACCCCGAACTAAGCATCGATAGGGCCTTAGAGCAATACCTGCAACTGGGCTACTCCGAAAACTGGATCAACCAGCGGATTAAAAGCATCGAGGTTAGAAAAGAGCTGACAGACGAATGGAAAAAGCGAGGGCTACAAGAGGGTATTCAATTTGCCACCCTTACCGATATTATTACCAAAGCATGGAGCGACAAAACCACCAAAGAGTATAAGGTATTGAAGGGCTTAAAGAAGGAAAACCTGCGTGACAACATGACTAACACCGAGTTAATTTTGAATATGCTAGCAGAAGCATCTACGAAAGACATATCGGTTGCAGTAAGCCCGAAGGATTTTGAAGAAAGCAAGAAAGTGGCTGCCCAAGGCGGAAATGTAGCCAAGGTGGCAAGGCAAGAACTAGAGGCCAAAACCGGCAAGAAGGTGGTAACGGCACTAAATGCCAAAGACGCGTTAAACGGTTTGCCGCAAGTAGAAAAACCAATAGACAAGAAGGGCGAAAGAAGAAGCAAGAAGTGAAGTAACATATACTCGTGCTGCCTTAAGCCTCTAGGCTTATGGCGCACTCATTCATTTCTTACCTTAGGCTAGCCTAGCACATTGCACCGGCACACAACCCCAACATAACAATTCCGCTTCTACCCCAATAACCTATAACCAATCAACTAATAACCAATCAACTACGCTTTCACCTTACCCGCATTGCGCACCAATAGCTGCATGATTACCCAGGCACTGAGGTAGGCACCGGCGCAGATGGCAAACATAATGTAGTAGGCGGTTTCTATTTGGCCGATGCTCCTAAAGTGGGTGAACAACGTTTTTTGTACAAACTGGCTCAGCAAGATACCACCGATAGCGCCAAACGTGCCCCCAATGCCCACCACCGATGCGGTGGAGTTCTTAGGGAACATATCGCTCACGGTGGTGAAGATGTTGGCGCTCCAAGCCTGATGGCCGGCAGCCGCTAAGCCAATAACCGCCACGGCCAACCACATATTGATGGAGCCGAGTATCAAAGCAAAAACGATAGGCGAGACACAAAGGGCATAAATGAGCATACTGATGCGGCGCGCCTTCGGCACGGTCCAGCCTTTTTGCTGTATCAGGTAGAGTGGCAACCACCCACCCATAATACTTCCAAAAGTGGATATAATATACACCGCAGCTACAGGCCAACTGGTAGCGGTAATTTTCATTTGGTAGGTGCTTTCAAAGAAATCGGGCAACCAAAATAGGTAGAACCACCAAATAGGGTCGGTGAGCAGCTTACCGATAGCAAAAGCCCAGGTTTGCTTAAATTGGAGCAACTGAAACCAAGTAAGTTTTGGCGAGGTGTCGGTTTCGGGTTCCTCGTCTTGGTCGCTTTCAATAATGGCCAACTCGGCAGTGCTGACATACTTGCTATTGCGCGGCAATTGGTAAAACACCAGCCATAGCACCAGCCATACAAAACCCAACGCACCCGACAATACAAAGGCATAGTGCCAGCCCCAAGTAATGATGATAAACGGTATGGTAAGTGGCGTAATAATGGCCCCAATATTGGCACCCGAGTTAAAGATACCAGTAGCCAATGCCCGCTCGCGCTTCGGGAACCACTCCGCCACGCTTTTGATGGCGGCAGGGAAGTTACCTGCTTCGGTAAGGCCCAGTGCGCCCCGCATGACCTGAAAACCAAACAACGTGCTCACAAATGCCGTGGCCGTGCCCGCCAAGCTCCATAAAAACACAAAAAGCGCATAACCGTGCCGTGTGCCCAATTTGTCCACTATTCGGCCAGCGCCAAGCAAACCAATGGCATAAAATACCTTAAAGGCTATTTCAATGTTGGCATAGTCGGCATCGGTCCAACCCAGCTCTTCGGTAAACGTCGACTTGAGGAAGCTGATAACACTGCGGTCAACGTAGTTGATGGTAGTGGCAAAAAATATCAAGGCACATATTACCCAACGGTAGTAGGTAGGTTTCGTTGCGTTCATAGTGTCTGTTTAACGGATTGTACTATTTCAATGGCTGCCTTGGTATTGGCGGTTATTTGTTGGTAATCTCGGGTTTCGAGCAATTTATTGGTAATAAGCTTGCTGCCCATGCCCACGGCACATACACCCGCCTTAAACCATTGCCCAATGTTCTCTTTCTCAAGCTCAACGCCACCTGTGGGCATAAACAACAACCCAGGGAAAATAGCTTTAATGCCCGATAAAAACTCTGGTCCTAATAGGTTGCCCGGGAAAAGCTTGATCAATTTAGCCCCCAAGTTTTCGGCACTGATAATTTCGGTTGGGGTCATGCAGCCGGGCACCCAAAGCATGTTGTACTTGTCGGCCACCGCAGCCACTTCCTCCACCAAACCCGGGCTAATCAAATAATCGGCACCGGCATCAATAAACGCTTGTGCGGCATCGGCATTTTTGATGGTGCCAATGCCCAAGTGCATGCCTTTTAGCTCGGTGTCGCACACTTGGCGCATGGCCACAAAGTTTCTTAAGGCATCCTCGCCACGGTTGGTATACTCCACCGTGCGGATGCCCGCGGCGTACAATGCCCGCAGCACTTCAATGCTCACGGTAGTATCCTTATAAAAGTATAGGGGCAAAATGCCTTGTTGCACAATTAAGTCAGTAATAAATGCCTTGTTTTCCATAAAGGGCTCGTTCGCTATGGGGCTATTAATAATGAGGGTAAATCCTTTCTTTTGTAAAGCGAATGCATGAAACTAATAAAAACCATTAATATGCCCCATAAAGTAGTTACCCTCGGCGAAATAATGATGCGACTTTCTACCCCTGGGTTCGATAGGTTTGTGCAAACGGATAGCTTTGACGTAACCTACGGCGGCGGCGAAGCCAATGTGGCCGCATCGTTGAGCAACTATGGGTTGAACGGTGCTTTTGTAACCCGCGTACCCAATAACCCCTTGGGGCAAGCGGCCATCAACCATTTAAGGCGCTTTGGCGTGGATACGCAGTTTATAGCCCGTGGGGGCCAACGCTTGGGTATTTACTTTCTGGAAACGGGTGCCTCTATGCGGGCTTCGCAAGTAATTTACGATAGGGCCGGGGCTTCTATTGCTGAAGCTGAGGTGAGCGAATTTGATTTTGATGCGATTTTTGAAGGAGCCACTTGGTTTCATACTACGGGTATTACCCCAGCCCTAAGCGATAAAGGGGCAGCACTCACCGAAGCCGCCCTTAAGGCAGCCAAGGCTAAAGGCATTACTACCAGCATCGACCTAAACTACCGCAAAAAATTATGGAGCAAGGATAAAGCACGTGAAGTGATGACCCGCCTTTGCCAGTATGTAGATGTTTGTATCGGTAATGAGGAAGATGCAGACAATAGCTTAGGCTTTAAAGCAGCAGGTACCGATGTTACCAAAGGCGAGCTGGATTTGGAGGGCTATAAGGCAGTTTGTGAGCAGATGAAGGCCAAGTTTGGGTTTAAAATAATCGCATCAAGCCTTCGCGAAAGCCATAGTGCCTCTGATAATGGTTGGAGTGCCTTGGTGTATGATGGTAACGAATTTTACCACACCAAAAAATACGAAGTACGCATTGTGGACCGGGTTGGCAGCGGCGATGCCTTTGCTGGCGGATTGATTTATGGCCTGGTAACGGGTATGCCGATGGCACAAGCGGCAGAGTTTGGTGTAGCTGCGGCAGCGCTGAAACACACCATTCCCGGCGACTTTAACCATGCTACCCTGGCCGAAGTAAACGATTTGCTAAAGGGTGACGGCAGCGGCCGAGTGCAAAGGTAAATCGCTACAGCAAGCTAGCCACAGGCGCAGGGTCCATATCACTGAAAACGAGGTTTTCGCCAGCCATAGCCCATATAAAGCCATAATTGGCCGTGCCCGAACCAAAGTGCACCGACCATGGTGGCGAAATAGCCGCTTCATGGTTGGCTATTACCAGATGCCTGGTTTCCGTGGGTTGGCCCATAAAATGGAACACACGGTGGTCAGAAGGTACATCGAAATAGAAATACACCTCTGTGCGGCGCGTATGGGTGTGCGGTGGCACGGAGTTCCAAACACTGCCATCTTCCAAGGTAGTTAGGCCCATCACCAATTGGCAGCTTTGTATACCCTCTAAGTGTATGTACTTGTATATGGTGCGCTTGTTGGCCGTGGCCACATCGCCAAGGTTTACCGGCGATGCTTCTTCTTTGGTCATTTTGCGATTGGGGTGCGTGTGGTGCGCCGGTGCCGACATCAGATAAAAGTAAGCAGGCGCACTGCCATCAGCAGCCTTAAAAGTTACCTCCTTGGTGCCTTTGCCCAGATACAAGGCATCCAGTTTATTCAGCTCATAACTCACGCCATCGGCAGTTACAATGCCTTTTCCTCCTACGTTGATGATGCCCAACTCCCTGCGCTCCAGAAAGTAATCAGCACGTAGTTCGGCCTCCACAGTCAAGGGTGTGGTTTTGTGGGTAGCCGCTATGCCGCCCACAATCAACCTATCATAATGGGTATAGGTAAGCGTTACTTCATCCTGCTTCATTAAGGCACCAATCAAAAAATGGTTGCGCAATGCTGCGGTATCCATTCCTTTCACTTCTGCCGGACTTGAACTAAACTTAATATCCATTGGCGTTTTGTTTTTTATATTTTAATCAATAATCTCTATGAAAATCCAATTCTTTTCAATTTCAACTATCTACCCATCCAGCCGCCGTCAACCGTAAGTATGGTGCCGTGTACATAATCGGCAGCACTGGAAGCCAAAAATACGGTCGCACCTTTAAAGTCATCTGGGTTACCCCAACGACCAGCCGGTATGCGCGATAAGATGGAGGCACTGCGTTCCTTGTCGTTGCGCAGGGCTTCTGTATTGTCGGTGGCAATGTAGCCCGGTGCAATCCCGTTTACGTTTACGCCCTTAGCCGCCCACTCATTGGCCAATGCTTTTACCAAGCTACCCAAAGCACCCTTGCTGGCCGCATAGCCCGGCACCGTAATGCCCCCTTGGAAGGTAAGCAACGAGCACGTGAAAATGATTTTACCTGAACCACGCTCAATCATCTGCTTACCAAACTCACGGGCTAGGATAAAGGGTGTATCAAGGTTTAGGGCCAATACCTGGTCCCAATACTCATCGGGGTGCTCGGCAGCAGGTTTGCGCAGTATGGTGCCAGCATTATTAATGAGAATATCGATTATCGGGTGCGCTTCATTTACCTTTTTAATGAAGGCATACAAAGCCTCGCGGTTAGATAAATCGGCGGCATAGGCAAAATACTTCCTACCCAAAGCTGTTACTTGCTGCTCCACATCGCTGCCCGATGTGGGCATAGTGGCCGATACTCCAATAATATCGGCACCCGCTTCGGCCAAACCGATGGCCATGGCCTTGCCAATACCTTTGTTACAACCCGTAACCAATGCTATTTTGCCTTTTAGGCTGAAAGATGTCATCATGGTTCACTAAATTAAAAAAGCATAGCCACTATGCCATGCTTTTGCAGTTATTAAAGGGTTATTTCTTGCTTCAAGGTATTTTTACCGCCTGTCGGGCCAATAACTTCCAATGGCCTTTTTCTTGTTGCCACACCAAAAGCACCTTCAATTTCACCGAACCGGCATTGCCGCTATCATTGGTGGTGGCCGAAAAAATATGCCGCACTAAAGCTACGTTGGCCGATATGGTTACGGTTTGCTCCGCAAGGTCAATGGTCACAAAATCAGACTTGCCATTCACAATATTCTCCACGAAAGAATGCTTCTCCTCTACCCTTCCGCTTGAGTGGCCATAGCTAAGGTTATCCGAAGTGAGGTTGTCAAGCTCCGCCTTATCTGCATCAATCATGGCTTGGGTAAGTTCTGTTACCAAATCAGTTACTTGTTGCTCAGCCAACGGCTGTGCCACGGCAAATAAACTCAAAACCATTAGCAAACTGAATAAACTTAACCGTGTCATAAGTAAAGATTTTAGTTGTCTAGCAACTGGTCATTTGTATTTGGGTAAGAATCGGCGGCGTTCTTACCCCCACCCAATTTGCCACCCAAATACGCCATAGGTATATAGGCAACTATCAAATCGAGGGCTATGAACCATGTAGGGGCGGGTATTAATGTTACCATGTATATACCACCAGCCAAAAACATCACCCCAATAATTAGGGCTGGTATCATTTTGTTTGCCTCCGCAATTTTTGCTGCCAAAAACGCCCCTACCAAGGTACCCAGCGCATGTGCCAAAAACGGAAACATAAAATGAACCGGCCCATACAGGTGTATATTGGCCTTGATGCTTTCTAGGTTGTTGGGGTCGACACCGGCTGGAGGTGGTAATACTGTTCCGCTAAGGTCTACAATAACCCCGTTGACAATACTACCAACGAGCAAACCCGCCACTGCGGCCAACAGATTGCGAAGTAAAGGATGCATAATAGAGCCGTTGATTGCTATGAAAGTACACTTAGTTTCAGAAGATGTCAACCTTATGGCAAACAACCGCAACTTGGTGCGCCTTTTTTGTTGAATAATGGGTATTTTGGCCTTTTAAGTAATTCATAGGAAAAGCATGTTAGTACGTTTATACTTCTGGTTGACGATTTTTTTGATCCAAACACAACTATTGGCTCAAATTGCCGAGCCCGAGATGGTTTTTGTTGAGGGTGGAACTTTTCAGATGGGCACGTCAGAGGGCACCAAAAAGGAAATACCGGTTCACGCTGTTACGCTCCGCAGCTTTTATATTGGCAAATACGAAATAACCCAAGACCAATGGGTGGCCGTAATGGGCACCAACCCTGCCACCTTTAATACCTGCGGCAAATGCCCAGTAGAGCAAGCCACACCTGCCGACATTAACACTTTTATAGCTAAATTGAATGCCCTAACCGGCAAAAAATACCGGCTACCTACCGAAGCCGAATGGGAATATGCCGCTATAGGCGGCAACAAAAGTAAAGGGTTTACCTACCCTGGCAGCAACAAGCTCGATGACGTGGCCTGGAACGTGAGCAATGCTGGAGGCATTACCCACCCAATAGGCGAACTTAAGCCCAACGAACTGGGCATATACGATATGGCAGGCAACGTGTGGGAGCTTTGCAGCGATTGGTTTGCCGGTAGCTACTACAAGCGTAGCCCTGCTGCCAATCCATTGAACACAAAGAAAGCCTTTTATAGGGTTGTGCGCGGTGGCTCTTGGAAAAGCGCTTCTGAACGTTGCTACAATCAGGCCCGTAATATTAACAGCAGGCACCACCGTACATCCAACATGGGGTTTCGGTTGGTGCTGGAGGGGTAAGGAAATTACTCCACCATTACTTTTTTTACAATAGCACTCTCCTCATTATTCAGGTGCAACAAATAAAGCCCACTGCTCAAATTCTTAAGGTTGAGGGAATAATCGCGGAACTTAGCCATTTCGTTCATTATCTTGTTTCCTGCCATATCGGTTAACAATATTTGCCATTGCTTTTCAACCGGAAAACTAATATTCAATACCTCGCCAACTGGGTTAGGATACAGCTTTACAGAACCCACTTGCGTTCGATTATTGGTGCCAGTGAGCGTATCTTTTATGTATATTTCGGAAATCTGTGAGCTGAAAGTATGTTCAGTTCCGTTGGCCATTTTTCCTTTAATGCCGCTCGGCACAGCTAAATAGTAATCTTGTGATAAACCCGGTGGCAATGAGGCCATCGTTTGCAAGTGCAACCCACCAATGCGGCCATTTCCAATAAGATTTTGCCTTGTAGTGCTCACAATGGCAATGTACAATCGAGTGTCAATAATTTTTCTAAAACTAAAAACATCGGTTCCTGCATTGCCCAGCCATGAGTTGCTTAAGTCTATATGGGCAACACTAGTATCAAAAATAATAGGATCTAAATCGAGGTAGAATGAGAGAGCATAAACGTTATCGGCATCATTGTTTAAAATACCAAGAACAATATTATAATTGACCACATCTCCACAATACCAGTTACTGTTTACTGGCTGTAAAAACAATGGAGCATTGTGCATAATCCCTCCATATTTGTTTACCGCATAGCCAAAATTCTCCGCTATTGCCAGTGTGTCATCTACATTAATTACACCATTACCATCAGTATCAGCATGTTTGTTGTTGATGCCGTTGAACCAACTGCCCCAATCTGTCGCCGGCTGCTCAATCCAAACAACAGAGGCATTTGGACGCACCAGACCTGTATCACCCCAATTAAACCCAAGGATAAACACATCATCAACATCTACTAAGCCATCCATATTTGCATCGCCAGGCCATACATTTCTACAATTGGCTATATCAATGATGATGCTATCATCGCCAAAATAGGTTGCACTATCGCCATGCAGAAACACTTTATAGCTGCCCTCAGCATAAAAAGCATATGCCAGCGATGTAGTGCTAAGCCTGACAGTGTCAGAGCCTTTTACCAAAGTCCATTGCCAAGCCCAACCAGCAGTAGTTGTTGATGTGTTGGAAAACAATACCAATGAATCTTTGCAGCCATTTAACGGGCCTCCAATGGAAATAGCACTTCCTTGGGCAAGGCTATCAATAGCAAGGGGTTTGGCGCCAAAAACGACATTATACCCTAATAACAAAACTAGAATAATATCTAATATCTTCATTCCACTAACAACTTACCATAGCGGACATTGCCCTTTGCGTCAACAGCATTTAAAATATACAAGCCTTTGGTAAAGCCTTTTAAATCAACGCGACTTTGGCCAGCAGTCAACTCTGTAGTAAACACAAGCTTACCTTCCAACGAAAGTATATTAAGCTGTTGGGCATTATAATTGGTAAATGTAACAAAACCTTGAGCAGGGTTAGGATGAAAACTTATCGGCTCTATTGCTACCCGATTAAGAATACCAACAGCGGTGTAAGAGAAATCAACATCATCAACAATCAAAGCACTATTAAGCTGTGGCGCTAAATTGCTACCCGATGTAATAATGATCAAAGCCGTATCAGGCACATCGGCTGAACGGTAATCAATCTCTACTGAAAACGGAGTATAAGTTGAAACTGTGCCAGTTTCGGTAAACCCACCTACACCAATAATAATCTGCGAATCTCCTACCGCATCCCACTTAGTAAAAACAACGCTAATCAAAGCAGTATCAATACCTACAGGAGCATACTTGTACCAACCACTTAGGTAAACTGGTCGTGAATTTACAGGCACGCCACCACCAATAGTTGAGTTGGTTACGTTTATCACTCCCGTGGTTAATACTCCTGGGCGAATGGTACCCAAAACTGATTTCGATTGTAATTTCAATCCATATGAGCCAGTATGCACATCAGCACCAGTGGTTTTAGTAGCCGTGATTACACCTAGGGCACTAGATAGCGGATTAAGCGTGTTCCAGTCAGCAAGGTCTTCGTAAGTGCCTTGGTTGGTCCAACTTTCAAACCCGCTATTTGCTAATGTGTCTTGGGCATTTACACGAGGTACAAGTAGCATAAGTGCCGCTACAAGGAGTAGATTATAATTCATGGTTTATAGTTTTTAGAAAGTAATAATTGTCGCTAAAAAACACTTTTTTTATCACAAGTATCAAACAATATTTGGTTTTTGTGATAAAAATCTGTTGATTGCTTGTTAATTTACGACTAAATTCGCCATTACCTATTGAAATCTATAAACCAATCTAGTTCCTCATTATCAAAACTATACTCCCATGAAATCATTATCAGTATTAACCGGCCTAATCCTAGCCGTGTTATTACAGTTTCCTTTAGCCGGTTCTAGTCAAAACTCTACCTTCCAAAAAGTACACAACCTTTTGCAAGCTACCTGTGGCGGCTCAGGTTGTCATAATGGCTCAACGGCAACCTTCAATGTTACATTGTCAGATACAGCATTTTACAATTCCATTGTAAATGCCAATCCGGTTAATCCTTCGGCACTATCCTCGGCCAACAAACTTGTTAAGCCAGGCGACCCAGTACGCAGCTTTTTGCTCCGCAAAATGGCCCATGGCATCAGCGATCCGCTAGATTTAAAACAGCCTAATGAAGGCCTAGATATGCCTTATGGTGCAGCTAAGTTGCCAGACAATGAGATTGAATTAGTAAGACAATGGATTTTGTTCGGGGCACAGTTTGCCGATACATTGGTTGATACTTCGCTTATAAACGCCTATTACCGAGATGGTGGCATTGATGATACTTATGGTCAACGCAATCCTCCAGCGGTGGGCACAGGCGTGCAAATATATCTAGGCCGTATTTTTGTTCGCCCCGCATCCGAAACAGAGTATTTTATTAAATACAAACCTGATTTTGGCTCGAGTACTGAAGTAACTAAAATTGAGAGTTACATGCCTCAATCGAGTCATCATTTTGTAATTTATTCATACTCATCTGGTGCAGATGTTAACTTTAGAGAAGGACTGAGGGGGTTAAACGAAGGCTCATCTGACGACTCGCACGCTTTTGTGCGCAACCCTATAGCTACTGGCCCTGGTTTAAAAACCTACCAACTGCCTCAAGGTACGGCCTACTTCTGGCCCGAAAACATAGTATTTGACTTGAACCTGCATATCAAAAACACTAATCAAGATTCGATTCTAGCTACCGACTTGTACTTAAATGTGGATACCCAAGCAGCTGGCATTGCCGAACACTACATGTATACGCGCACCGTACCCGACCTTACTATATCAATACCCCAAGATGGGCAGGTGCATACCATAACTGCGATAGCCAGCGACACAAACGAGGTGCGTAACTGGAAAATATGGAATATATACACACACACCCACAAATACGGCGTAGGTTATGAGGTGTTTTTGCGCAATAGCGACGGCACTAAAGGCGATATGGTTTATGACGGTAACTATAGCTACGAAGGCAACTACCCAGTGGGCTTTTACCGATGGGGGCCAGAAGTAACGTTTAAATATTACCCCGATGACTCTTTGCTTGATGTTGACCCGCGCAACGGTTTTATACACGAAGCCAGATTCTTGAACACTGCTGGGCCTAACCCCGTAGAATGGGGATTAACCTCTGACGACGAGATGATGGTTCTTGGTATACAATATATTTTAGGCGATAGCTTGGTGAGCTCGGTAAACGACATTAACGAGGGCGTGAATGCCTTTGTGAAGGTTTACCCTAACCCTAACAATGGCGAGTTTACCATCTACTACGATCTTAAACAAGCTGGCCAATTGGAAGCGGCCCTGTATAACCTTGTAGGCGAGCAGGTGATAAACCTTACTAATGGCCAACAACCTGTAGGCAGCCATGCACAGCGTATTTCTACTAATATGCTGGCACCTGGCATATATATCTTACGAAGCACCCTCAATGGCGCCGAAAACATACAAAAAATAGTGGTTAGCGAATAACTAGGCGTCAGCTTAATAGACTCAAAAGCGGTGGCACATGATTGTGCTGCCGCTTTTTGTTTTTGGCAAAGCCCCAAAGCATGGATTCAATAAATGCAAAACCCTTCTTTCGCCTTATGGAGGACGAGACTCGAAATCCCACACCATATCCATCCTGACGAAATAGGGCCTTCTAACAGGTAAGTAGTGAGTTTAAATATTGGTTAGCACCCATACTATGTGGCGTTAGAACCGTTACTGGAAGCAGGATCTAGATGATTAAGAAAAGGATTTTACATACTAAGGTAAAGTCCATTTCTATCAAGGTCGTCAAGCCAAATCAGGTTCATATAGCTTGTGGTGATGCGTCTTAAAACGCAAGGTAAGCCTAAAGCTCGCTTGGGAGAGCAACACCAGTTGCTAAATCTGATTTTACGGCGCAAAAACTTAATTTGGCGTAAACGCAACTACCAACTTACAATCAGATAATACACCACTAAGTTCGGCAGCGCTGTGAACACTGCGTATGGTATACCTACGACCTGCAATTAACGCTGCAGAGCCAGTGGCAGAGGAAAATACTGGATTGCCATTGCCCGTGTGCGTAATGGTAATACTCAAACCGGTAGTACTAGCAGTGGTTACGTCATACAAATCGAAGGTATAGGTTGTTGAGCTAGGAGAGGCGCTGCCATTTAACTGAATAGAAAGCCATAATTTAACTGCCGTGCCATTCATTGGGCAAAACCACTCATTATCCGACCCTATTGTCGTTCCAATAGCAGTTGAATTGTCTTCAGGAGTCATGATGCTCACACCTGCCCAGTTAGAGGCATTATTGGCAGGGTCGGCACAAGTAAAATAACGAGTAAGAGAACCACTATTCGGTGATAGACTACCGCCTACCCAAGTAAGATATATCGCTCCACCAGTTCCTGCCGAACCTGCTGGTCCTGTTGCACCTGTTAGGCCAGTAGCGCCTGCTGCCCCCGTAGCACCTGTTAAGCCAGTAGCACCCGTAGCGCCTGCTGGACCTGTTGCACCTGCGGCACCTGTTGCACCGGCTAGTCCAGTTGCACCAGTAGTGCCTGTAGCGCCAACCGTACCCGGAGCTCCCGTTGCTCCTGTGGCACCATTCAAACCAGGAGTACCTGCTGCACCAGTTGCGCCGGTTGCACCTGTGGCACCCGCTAATCCAGTGGCGCCAGTTGCACCTGTTGCGCCTACCGCACCCGGAGCTCCCGTTGCGCCTGTGGCACCATTCAAACCAGGAGTACCTGCCGCACCTGTTGCGCCCGTTGATCCAGTGGCACCTGTCGATCCTGTAGCACCTGCACTTCCGGTCACACCTGCAATGCCTTGAGGGCCAGTTGGCCCTGTTGCCCCATTAGCCCCAGCTGGACCTGTAGGACCTTGAGGACCTGCCGGGCCAATAGCCTGCACCCAAACAATGCCATCGAAATACCAAAAAGTAGTATCCGATATATCAAACACCAAAAGTCCTTGAGCAGGAGCAACTACGGCGTTTCTTTCTGCGGAAGTTAGCCGAGGTATTAATATCCCTTTATCACTTGAAGTTAAATCTAATATAGCCGAAGGGTTAGGGTTGGTAGTACCTACCCCCACGTTTCCTTGACCTAACAATGAGTTTGTCAACAAAAAACAAATTGCTATCAGTAAAAATGTAATAAATCTCATTAAATTAATTTTGAAATTGGCAAAATTTACCCCTTAATACAGCAAGAAAATTAGTGTATTAAAACGTAAGTTGAAAAACTTAGAAAGATATTCTTTGTTGTTATGCGTGCTCAAAGCGCCGTGAGTTGAATAAAAACTAACGCCTGCTTCAATTACCAATTGTGAAAACCTTAAAGTGGGGTGGCTCTGTTTTGAATAAAACTAGTCTGCGCCTCCAGCAAGGATTAGCTAATTGCGAGCATCCTGCTCGCTCATTCATTCGATTTGCAATAAGCATCCCCCTTGAAAAATATTCCCCTCACAATCAACCCCTTGCATTTTTGCAATAAAATAAATGGAGTTTATATTTTGCAGAAATAAAACCCCGTCGTAAATTAGTAATAATTAGTTGCTGCAATGGCTCATGCATTCGGTGGCCAACGTAAGGGCAAATGCCTTAAGCGGAGAACCAGAGGTTCTAGCCAACAATACCCGATGCACCTTGCCCATTTATATTTACCTAATAAATGGGCCGCGGATTTGCTATCCGCACCGGAACGGTGGCTGCAATAACCACTGCTCAAAAATCGTTAACTTTATCCCTTCAAACCCACTGCTAGCCCGCACACTATGCGCCTATCCGTTATTATCGTTAATTACAACGTAAAGTACTTTCTTGAGCAGGCGCTGTATAGCGTGCGCAAGGCCGTGCAGGGTATTGATGCCGAGGTAATTGTGGTGGATAATAATAGCAGCGACAACAGTGTGGAGCTGGTGCGCGAAAAATTTCCGGAAGTAATACTGATTGCCAACAAAGAGAATACGGGCTTTAGCAAGGCCAACAACCAGGGCATTGAGATAAGCAAAGGCGAGTATGTGCTGCTGCTGAACCCTGATACGGTGGTGGAAGAAGAGACCTTTAAGCAGTGCCTGGCTTTTATGGATGCCCACCCCGATGCGGGTGCGCTGGGCGTGAAAATGGTAGATGGCAAGGGTCACTTTTTGCCCGAAAGCAAACGCTCGCTGCCAACGCCGGCGGTGTCGTTTTATAAGATTTTCGGATTATCGAATCTTTTCCCGCGCAGCAAAACTTTTGGCCGCTACCATTTGGGCTATTTGGACGATGACCAAACCCACGAGATTGAGGTGCTGGCCGGGGCGTTTATGTTTATGCGCCGCGAAACGCTGGATAAAATCGGTTGGCTCGACGAGACCTTTTTTATGTACGGCGAGGATATTGACCTCAGCTACCGCGTAGTATTAGGCGGCTACAAAAACTACTATTTCCCTGAGGCGCGCATCATCCATTACAAAGGCGAGAGCACCAAAAAGGGCAGCCTCAACTATGTGCGCATTTTTTACCAGGCCATGGCCATCTTTGCCGAAAAGCACTTTAGCGGCAGTCAGGCTAGGCTGTATGCCTTGGTAATAAACATGGCCATATATCTACGGGCACTGTTTGCCCTCTTCAGCTCGGTGGCCAAAGTGCTTACTTTGCCACTGCTGGATGCAGGGCTGCTGTTTGGCGGCATGTACGTTATTAAAGAGCTATGGAGCGAAGAGATTAAGGGCTCGCTATCGTACTACCCGCCTGAGTATATGCAACTAATAGTGCCGCTATACATTGCGCTATGGCTAGTGGCTATATACTTTAGTGGCGGTTACGACAGGCCGCTGCGCACCTACCGCACCGTGCGCGGTGTGTTTGTGGGCACGCTTTTGATAGCGGCGTTTTATGCATTCCTGAACGAAGAGTACCGCTTTAGTAGGGGTATGATATTGGCCGGGGGCATTTATGCCTCGTTTGCGTTGGTAGCGCTGCGCTATGCTTGGGGCGCCATTTCGGGCCGAAAACTTACGTTTGTGGAGCAAGAAACCCCGCGCATTGTTATTGTGGGCAGCAAGGCCGAAGCCGATAGGGCGTTGTCGTTGCTAAGTCAAGCGGGCGTGGATAATCGCTACATCGGCTTCATCAGCACCTTGCCTCAAGATAGCAGTGAAGAGCACTACTTGGGTGATGTAAACCAGCTACAGGCCATACGGAAGCTTTACGAAATTGAGGAAGTGATATTCTGTAGTGCCGATATTACTATCAAATCCATTATCGACCACATGCTGTTGATGGGGCCGGAACTGAACTATAAGATTTTGCCCGAGAACACCCCGAGCATTATTGGTAGCAACTCCAAAAATTCGGCTGGCGACTTATACGCCATCGATGTGAACTTGGCCATATCGACCCCCATGAACCGCCGCAACAAGCGTATGCTCGACCTTGCGGTGTGCTTGTTTACCTTGATTACCTACCCCGTTACGGCGTTCCTTATTGCCGACTCGGGCAGGTTTATCCGCAATTGGTGGTTGGTGTTGTTTGGCAGGCGCACTTGGGTGGGCTATGCACCCATAAATGGTGGCAAGGGCCAATACTGGTTGCCTAGCATTAAGCAGGGCATCATTAGCCCGGCCGATAAAGCCAATAGCCTAAAACTGGACGATGCCACCCGCCGCCGCCTGAATTTACTCTACGCGAAAGACTACACGGTTTATAAAGATCTAAAACTGGTTTGGCAAAATTATAAGTGCTTGGGGACGTGCTGATAATAGTATACTGGTTACTGGTTATTAGTTAAATTGAAATGGGCGAAAGGCAAACCACATACATCCGAAGGATATTACAAAACAAGTGGCTGGGCCTCATGCTTTTAGCGTTGGGAGTATTGCAGTTGTTAGTTGCGCTCGGCTATATCTGGTTGTTTCCGAACCTAGTTAATCAATTCCCTTTTCAAGATTTGATAATCGTTGTTTACGCAATAATAGCGCTGGCAATATTGATACTATTGAGCCTAGTTGCTTCGCTTAGGCTGTTGTTTAGGCATAAAAATGAAGAAGAATTGGGCATAGCGGTTTTTGGCTTGCTGCTTGATGTAATTATACTCCTGTTTACCTTCAATTGGCAGTCTTAAAAAAATGGGATGTACCCCTCGGCCCATCCCATTTCCAAATTTTCAAATTATCTAATCAACACACTAGCTCAACGCTTTCTCCAAGTCGGCAATTAAGTCTTCTACGTCTTCAATACCCACACTCAAGCGGATGAGCGAATCGACCACACCGGTTTTTTCGCGCTCCTCTTTGGGTATGCTGGCGTGTGTCATGGTGGCCGGGTGGCCTATTAGCGACTCAACTCCGCCCAAACTCTCCGCCAACGAGAACAAGTGGGTGCGGGTAAGCACTTCATTGGCAGCAGCTATAGTGTTGGTTTTCAGCGTAAACGATACCATACCGCCAAAGTCGCGCATTTGCTTTTTAGCTACATCGTGGTTCGGGTGCTCCGGGAAACCAGGCCAGTAAACCTTATCTACTTTAGGGTTGGTTTTTAGGTATTCTGCTACTTTGCGACCATTTTCGCAGTGGCGCTGTATGCGTACGTGCAGGGTTTTAATGCCACGTAGCACTAGGAAACTATCCTGCGGGCCAGGCACGGCACCGCAGCTATTTTGCAAAAAGTAAAGCTTTTGGGCCAACGCCTCATCTTTTACCACTAAGGCACCCATTACCACGTCGCTATGGCCGCCAAGGTATTTGGTTACGGAGTGCATCACTATATCGGCACCCAGGTCAAGTGGGGTTTGTAGGTATGGGGTGGCAAAGGTATTGTCAACAGCCAGCAGTATGTTATGCCTCTTGGCAATGGCAGCAGCGCCTGCAATATCAATGATGTTCATCATTGGGTTGGTAGGCGTTTCTACCCAAAGTAGGCGGGTTTTGTCGTTTACTTTCGCCTCAATGTTCGCCAAGTCGCTCATGGCCACAAAGTGGAACTTAATGCCATATTGTGCAAAAACCTTGGTAAACAAGCGATAGCTGCCGCCATACAAGTCGTTGGTAGAGATTACCTCATCGCCAGGCAGCAACATTTTAAGCAAGGTATCGATAGCGGCCATGCCGCTACCAAAACACAGCCCATAGTTACCATTTTCCAATGCTGCCAAGTTCTGCTCCAAGGCATGGCGGGTAGGGTTTTGGGTGCGGCTGTACTCATATCCTTTATGGTCGCCCGGTGCGGCTTGCACGTAGGTTGATGTTTGGTAAATGGGAGTCATAATGGCTCCTGTAGCTGGGTCGGGTTCTAGCCCGGCGTGTATTGCTTTCGTTCCGAATTTCATAGCATCTGATTTCGAAACAAAGCTAAGAATTTCTGCTCGGCCTAACGGGGGTTAATACCAACAAGTGCAAAATGCGACTAAAAATGCAAGGATAACCCGCGACTTACCGCTGGCACAAATTGATATAATACCAATTGGACATTGAAGCGAGTTGTATAAGAACATTGCGCTCTCCTACGGAGCTAGTTGGCTTTGGATTAGGGTTTTCTTCAGACATTAAACTCCTGCGGAGTTGCATAGTCCCAGCGGAATGTAATATATAGCAATACCCGAACCCCTTGCCCCTTAAAAAACTACAGGGCCACCTTTTGGGCAGCCCTGCAAAATCAATAATAGTTGGTTAGTGTTTATTATTTAAGAATCGTTACGCTACCTTTTTTGAATCCTTCTTGGCCGTCAATGTACAAGGCTTTCACCAAGAAAACATACACGCCTGGAGGCATAGCTACCCCTTTAAACGTACCATCCCAGCCCACTTTAGGGTCGGTGGTTTCAAACATTTTCTCGCCCCATCGGTCAAATACTTGGAATAGCATGGTTTCGAAACCATAGCCATATACGTTAAACTCGTCGTTAAACCCATCGCCGTTCGGTGTAAACACGTTTGGTACCCAAAGCACACGGTCGTACAAGTCAACTACTACGGTTACCCTAGCCACGGCTTCGCAACCATTATCATCGGCTATGCGCACAGTGTAGATATACGAAGATTCTACTAACGGGCCAGCCATAGGGTCGGCACAATCAATACAATCCAAGTTATCATTCGGCGACCATTCGTAAACAGGTGTTCCGATAACGCCACTGCCTGGGGTTGCCGTTAGCTGCACACTCTCTCCAAACTTAACGGAATCGGCACTTGCTGCCAACGAAATGAATAGCTGAGAAGGACTGGTCAGGGTTTCTGACAGCGTTACGCTACAGTTGTTGGCATCGGTAACGGTTACTGCGTATCCACCTTGTATTAATCCTATTGCATTGCCAGAGTTAAGCGTACTGCTATGGCTCCATGCGTAAGAAAGGTTGCCTGTGCCGCCTGCTGCTGTTACCACTACACTTCCATCAGGGGTGTCGTAGCACCTAGGGTTAACTGCTACAGCAGATGCTGTCAGCAATGGCACGTTGGCTACTATGGCCGTATCCAAAGCGGTACAACCTGCTGCATCGGTAACAGTTACAATATACTGCCCAGGCCTCAAGTTGCTAGCCGTTGCACCATTTTGCGCAGGAGTAGTATTCCATGAGTAAGTAACTGAACCCGTAGCGCCAGTCACCACGGCGTTTACCGAGCCAGTAGGTGTATCGAAACACTGTACATTGGTGGCGATGGCATTTACCGCCACACTTCCAGGAGGGTTGATTACATAGCTGCCGCTAACGGTACAGCTATTCAAATCCGTTACCACAACCGAGTAGTTGCCTTGACCCAATCCAGTAAGGGTTGGACCAATAGCCGTAGTATTCCATAAAAACCCATAAGTACCAGTGCCGCCAGTTACGGCAAGGCTAATGGAGCCTGTATTGCCGCTGCCACAAGTAATGGGCACAATGGTTTCGGTAATAACGATGGCGTTTGGCTGTGTAATAAGCACACTATCTCTTCTTTGGCAAGTACGTGAATCGGTAACTGTTACCACTGCCCAACCTGCGCCACGGTTTGGCGAGGTAGTGGCTGTGCCACCACCGCTGTTCCAAGCATAGGTAAAGCCCGGCGAACCACCAGCCGCAGCAACGGTTGCGCTACCATTGGTACCACCATTACAATCAACATTAGTACCCGTTACATTGGTAGTGATACCAATTGGCTGCAATACGGTAGCATTGGCCGTTGCGGTACAGTTGTTTCTATCGCGAACGGTAATGGTATATGGCCCAGCGGCAAGGTTGTTGAGTACGTTGGTTGGTACAAATGTTACCCCATCGCGGCTATATTGATAGCCAGGGCTACCACCGGCGCCCGTGGCGGTAATAAACCCATCGGCAACACCAAAACAATTGGCGCTGTCTTGCACGGCGGTTACACTAAGGGCAGTAGGCTGCAGTACGGTTATGTTTCCAGTAGTATTACAACCCGCAATGTCGCGCACTGAAACGGTATAGTTTGCAGCAGTAAGACCAGTGAAGGTTCCTAAAGCTTGATAGTTTACCCCATCAATACTGTATTGCAAGGCACCGCTTCCGCCTGCACCTACCGCAATCACTTGTCCGTCGGTGCCAGCGTTACAGTTTACACTGTCTTGGGTTAGGGTTACGGTTACCGGTGCTGCCGCTTGTACGGTTACGTTTGTATTTGCCGCACAACCATTGGCATCGTTTACATCAATGGTATAGCTGTTGGCCGTAAGGTTGGCAAACGTGCCCGACACTTGGAAGGCACCACTATTGAAACTATACTGATAAGGGGCACTGCCACCTGCACCAGTTGCGGTAATTTGCCCATCGTTGGTGCTGTTGCAGCTAATATCGATAACCACCGTGCTTACAGTAAGCACGGCAGGTTGCAATACGCTGGTGCTAGCCGTTTGGGTACAGCCGTTTCCATCGCGTAGGGTTACAGTATATGGCCCAGCTGCCAATGCCGTAAATAGGTTTGATACTTGGAAGTTGGTTCCATTTAAGCTATACTCATAAACCCCATTCCCACCACCTGCGGTTGCGGTAATAGTACCATCGCTTAGGCCGTTGCAACTTACACTATCCTGCACCAAGGTTAAAGTTAGTGCCGTTGGCTGGCCAACGTTTACGGTAGTAGTTGCGGTACAGTTATTGCCATCTCTTAGCGTAACCGTATAAGTTGCCGAAGCCAAGTTGGTAAAGGTGTTCGATGCCTGGAAGTTAACTCCATCAATACTATATGCATAAGCAAGTGAGCCTCCACCAGCTGTAACCACAATACCACCAGTGCCGCCACCGGCACAACTAGAAGCCGTGGCAGCAGCCGATACAGTAAGCACCGCTGGCTGCAATACATCTATCAATACTTGGGCTTGACAGCTGTTTTGGTCGGTTACGTCAATAGTATAACTAGCGGCACCAAGTGTGTTAAATACATTTGACGCTTGCGGGGAGCCGGCATTAAGGCTATAAGTAAAGCTTGGCGATCCGCCGCTAGCAGTTACAGTAATAACACCATCAGTGCCACCGTTGCAGTTTACGCTGTCTTGCACAGCAGAAGCGGTGATAGCCGCAGGCTGACCGACAATTACGTTAGCCGAAGCCACACAAAGGTTGGCATCCCTAACCGTAACAGTATAATTGCCCGCGTTGAGCGAGCTAAATACATTCGATACTTGGAAGTTGGTACCATTGGTACTATACTCTAAGCCACCCGCTGCACTGCTAGCGGTTACGGTAATTACCCCATCGGCAGCACCGTTACACGATAGGCTATCTGCAACCAAACTTATCGTAATGCCCGAAGTAGAACCTACCGTAATGGTTGTTGATTGTGTGCACCCATTGCCATCAACCACATTTACGGTATAGGTAGCCGCACTAACGTTGCTAAACAAGTTGCTCGATTGTGGCGTGCCACCATTCAAATTATAACTATAAGGCAAAGAACCCCCTGTGGCGGTAACTGTAATACTACCATCGTTGGTGCTGTTACAGCTCACGTCTACTTTAGTAGCACTAACCCCCAATACTGTGGGTTGCAATACACTTATATTACCCGTTATTTGGCAAAACTGGGCATCGCGTATGGTAATGGTGTATGGCCCTGCTGCTCGTCCATTAAATATGTTCGATGGTTGGAAGGTTGTTCCATCCAAACTATACTCGTAAGTTGGCGAGCCGCCACCCGCTGTTACGGTAATGACCCCATCGCTGGCCCCAAAACAAGAGGCACTATCCTGCACGGTGGCAATAGTTAGAGCGACAGGCTGAAGTACCGTTATATTCACCGTTTGGGTACAAGCATTGGCATCACGAACAGTTGCCACATAAGGCCCAGCCGATAATCCGGTGAATATATTACTCACTTGGAAGTTAGTGCCATCAATGCTATACTGATAGTTAGGAGTACCACCACTAGCGGTAACTACTAACGATCCATTTGTACCACCACCGCAACTAACACTGTCTTGCACCGCAGTAGCAGTTAGAGCAGTTGGTGTTGTTACTGCAATGGTTGCCGTTTCGGTACAACCGTTTTGGTCGCGCACTGTTACATTATAAGTATTTGGTGATAAGTTGGTAAATACATTTGATGGACCAAAAGCACCAGCATTCAATTGATACTGATAGCCTGGCGAACCACCACCAGCAGTTGCGGTTATTTGGCCACCGCCCGCACCTGCACAGGCGGCGCTACCAGCAACCAACGATAAGGTTAAATCGGTTGGGGTCAATACATTAATGGTCAATGTGCGGGTACAGAAGTTGAAATCGCGCGCATCAATAGTGTAGGTGCCCGCCGTAAGACCCGTAAAGATGCCTGAAGATACAAATGCACCGCCATTGATGCTATATTGGTAGCCACCTGAGCCGCCAGTAGCGGTAGCGGTAATGCTGCCCGTGTTACCACCAAAGCAGTTTACACTGTCTTGCACGGCAGTTAAGCCCAGCGCAGCTGGCTGCGCTACCGTAACTGGAATGCTAAAAGTACATCCTTTGCTATCGCGTACCGCAGCATTGGGGAATGCCCCAGCCGCTAGCCCAGTAAATATGTTGGATGATTGGTAGCCTGAACCTAATGAATATTCATAAGGAGCCACGCCGCCACTTGCCGTAAATACGATAAATCCATCCGCATTGCCGCTACAGTCCACACTGTCCACGGTGGCAGTGGCGGTAAGTTGGGCTGGTGCGCGCACTATGCCCACGGCAGTAGCAGTACAACCACCTCCATCTCGCACACCAATGGTGTAACTGCCAGCCGTTAAGTTGTTGAATACGTTGGCAGCACCGTATGCACCACTATTAATATTGAAAGTATACCCAGCAGTACCACCATTTACTGTGGCAGTTATCCTACCCGTGTTACCGCCAAAACAGGTTACGCTGTCAACCACCAAAGTAAGTGGTATAGCCGGTACAGGACCGATAGTTACCGTATCAAGGGCAAAACAACCACCTTGGTCGTACGCTCTAACGGTATAGAAACCTGCTGTTAAACCATTGAATATACCGGTACCATTTAACGGTCCTCCGTTGATGTTATAGAAATAACCCGGCAAGCCACCTGAACCTGTTGCTACAATACTACCCGTTGGGTTGCCACAACCAATG